>NZ_JADQAL010000013.1:0-73867 GCF_022129275.1 Psychrobacter sp. Ps3 | reverse complement strand
TCTAGGTCTTTTTTTCACCTTGCATTTGGTATTGCACTTCATGTGTTAATCTAAGTAATATTTAAATATGAAACCAGCTAATAACACTAAGTAGACTACCTATGCTTGAGGCAGCACTCTATCTCATCTATGAGATACAAGCTTAAAAACGTCTGCTAATAAGGGTGCTTGTACTTGTAAAGAGTAAAAGTCTCTAACTGATTTCTTGCCCGCCTCGCCAAGCAATTGTCGCTGCTGTTTTGACTGTAATAATTTATTTAATGAGGTTTTCCACTGCTCTGCGCTATTAGCTAGATAGCCACACTGGCAACTGTCTATAATATCTATGTTGACTCCGACAGGGCTTGCAACTACTGGCTTAGCACAGGCCATATATTGAAGAAGCTTATAACCACACTTCCCCCTCTCCCACGGACCGTCTATCAATGGCATAATCCCAATATCAAACTGCTCAATATAGCTCGCCTCTGTACTCTCACTCCATGGAAGCACCTCAACGTCTAGCCCTTGTAGCTTATCTTGTATTTGCTGAGTAGCGCCGATCAGATGTATCTTAAAGCTGACTGTCTGTTTTAGCGCCAAAAACATCTCTTTTAGCTCTAATACATATGTCTCTGTGGTTGGCGAGCCAATCCAACCAATGATAGGGATTTCATTATCAGCCTCTATAGCTTGATAGCGACGGTTATCGAGTACCGTTGGGATAATGACCACTTTCTTGCTTGCTGAACTGGCAGCACGCTGAGCAAGATAAGCGTTCCCTGCGATGACTGTAGCAGCATTACGCATAACTTTATTAATTTTGTTTGATAGCAAAAGCCTGACTATCTTATGATTCGAGAGATCATAATTGTGGAAGACAGCATCATCATAATCAACGACGTAGGGCTTGCCCAATCTAGCCATGAGAGCTTCTGCCCAAGCTGGTAGATAAGGAAAAAGCTCTTTTTCTATCCAAATCACATCGTACTTCTTTAGCGCAGATAACTTATACAGCCTAGATAAATAGCGCTGCAATACTTTGGCTGTAGAGCGACCCTTGCTAGCATATAACTTGTGCAAATAATCATTGTCATAAAGAGGGAACACATCAACGACTATTTTCTCATCTTCTAAAAAAGGCAAATACTGCATAGAGCGTAAGCGGCTACTCGCGCCCATACGCGTATACTTGGAAAACAAAGCCACTTTGAGCACCCTATCTTTTTTCATGAGAGGTTATACTCCTATAAATTTGACGATAGCGCACAGCGCCTTTATCCGCAGAGAAATAATCCTCAGCAGCATCTCGGCAGCGCTGACTTAAGTTTTTGTCTTGATAAAGGGTATCTAACTTTTCTAACGCTTCATCGATTGCGTGCTGACTGCCATCTTCTATAACAACGCCGACTTGGTATCTCTCGATAAGACTTGCCATATCACCTACCCCGCTATTACCAATGACGGGAATGCCGCAAGCCAGAAACTCTCCTAAGCGAGTCGGTGCTGATCCAAGCTTGCTAATGCCTGCCGTAAAATACAGCAGCCCTGCTTTGATATCAGCTATATTTTTTGCAATGTCGTTCGGGCTTGAGCTTAAGATTTCTAACTTTGAAGGCTCGATCTCATACTTTTGCGCCATTGTTCGTAATGCTTGCGCTGAATCTCGAGTTACAATCTTAAAAGTTGCATCCTTATCTTTTCGCAATTGCGTTTTTAGTGATAAAAACAGCCAGTCTAAGTGATACCAGCCACTGATGACCGTGCCCATAGTGCCCAGTTTTTTATCCTCGATCGCTACGGTAGATAGCTTAAATCTCTCCAGATCAACACAAGTGGTAATGACAGAGAATTTTTGAGTGTTTAATTGTGGCTGTTGCTGTTGCAAGTAATTTACTGCCGCTTCAGTCAGGCTAACCACATGCGCGGTATCTTTGAGTAGCTTAGTCTCTAACCATTCCAACACTTTGTGAACCGGGCTATGGCGATTTAGTCTGCCAGCCTCTATCATCTCCTCAAGCCACAAAGCGCGCATATCAAAGATGAAAGGCACCTGCGTTTGTTTGCTGACTAGCCAAGCGGCGATCGCTGGTATATAACTGCGGCAATGGATATGGTGCGCGCGATTAGAACGCGATAACTGCCAAGTGTGATAAATCAGAGACGATAAATCCCATAGCGTCGCTAATAATCTAGGTTTGTGATGATAGGTCTTAGGCTGCCAGTTAATGCCGTAGTGTTCACACTCTTTTTTTAACGCTTGTAGCTCATCAGACTTTGCTAAATCCTCAGCCTTCTCAAAGCTAATAATAGTAAATTGATACTCATCAGTAAGACGTGACAGATAAGCCAAGATTTGCGAGCGGCCTAAAGGCTCAAGTAAGCCTGTATAAGAGAGATAAAGCACTTTTATTTTAGACATAGTTATCTATCCTTTCAGGAAACATGACGTCTAAATACTGATTGGCTATTTTTTCTGGCGAGAAGTCAGCGGCTCGGTTTTTTAGTACTTGTTCATCTTGCGGTTGCTGTAAAGACTCAAGCATGGCTTTTGCTAAAGCGTCAGCGTCGCCAACAGGTACTAACCTGCCGTATTCTCCTTCTGCTAGAATCTCTCTTGGTCCAGACTGACAATCAGTTGAGACTACAGTAACGCCGGCACTCATCGCTTCTACTATGACGTTGCCAAAACCCTCATAGTCAGAAGATAAGACAAATAAATCTGATTGGACGTATTCAGCCGCGACATCTTTTTTGAACCCAGTCAAAGTCACACAATGCTGCAAATTTAGATCTGCAATGAGTTTTTCCAATTCACCTCTGAGCTCCCCCTCGCCGACTATCACCAGCTCAGCATCAATGTGCTCTAAAAGCTTGGCAAATGCTTTAATCAATAACGCTTGGTTTTTTTGGCGCTTAAGTGATCCTACATTTATGATTCTAAAATAGCCTCTTAAACTTCCTTTCGCTGCATCACCCTGAATAGTGACATCGATTGGATTATAAATAACATTGAATTTACTCTTGAACAGGCCTGATAACTGTTGAATGTCTGCTGCAACCCCATTAGAAACCGCCAAGCGGACGTCAGCTAGCGGATAGATCCATTTAATAGTCTGTGCCAGCATCCTTTTGTTAGACCTACTATTTGTAGCGGTGGAAAGCGATAGAGTATTGTGATCACTGACAACCATACGGCCACTACACCTTGATAGTCGAAATGCAATAGTGGCTATCACGGTCAATGGCCACATAACAGCGATAAGTATCTCAGGATCATGGTTTCTTAAGTATGAAAGAAGAGGCGCAAACGACCCTCTTATCTTTTTACTATCGATATCAATAATATGAACCTTGGCATCTAAGCTGTCTAATAACTCACCCTTTTTTTGGATCAGTAACATATCGACTGCAAAGCCTTGCTTAATAAATGCAGCAGATAAGTTAACAAACACCTTTTCAGCGCCGCCGCCGTCAAGGTTTGGTAGGAATATGGCTATTTTCCTTTTATTATCAGTGCTCATATTCGCGGTCTCCTACGGTGAGTACATCAAGACCTTGAAGCTTTTCTAGCTTACTTATTTTGTAGTGGAGTAAAAAATTACCATACGCTTTAGCTATCTTCGCTGCAGTCCATTGTTTGCTATAAAACACCCGACCTTTATCAATATCATCTTGCTCGATATTCGGTAAATCCTCATCGCGCGTAAAGCTTGCAATAGCTTGTATAAGAAGATCATGGCCATGAGTCATCACCTTTTTGTGCAACTCTAGCAAGCTCTCATTACCGAGTAGCGGCGTTCTTTCAGTTCTTATCAAATTACCGCTATCTATGCCTTCATCTAGCCACATAACGGTATTACCTATCAGTTGAAATGCATTGTTTGCTAAACACCAGTTAGTGCAGTTAGGGCCGCCTTTGACATAAGGAGAGAGACCGGTATGCAAGTTCATTATTTTGCCACTAAGGCCAATTTCCATTATCAGCTCAGCGGTTAGTAGGTTGGTTCCTGAGACCACGACCAACTCAGGCCTGATGGCTTCTACTAAGTCTACAACGGCCTGCGAATTGACATCATCAACCACTAAACGTTCAACTGAGGTAAACCCATTGAGATTCTTTTGAAAACTCGCCTGCATTTTTCGCCAAGCAATAGAGAGCGGTAAAGACAGTACTTTCTTCATTCCTTTAGAGATAAGACGATCTTTTATCGCGTTTTTTGTAGTGCTTTTTTTGTTGACAATGATTACCGCATCTAAAGCAAAGTCTTGATGCATGCGTTCACACAAATATTTATGGTTAGGCTGATTGCCGATGAGCGCTATAATTTTCATGTGATTAAAGCCCTCCTGCCAAACGACTTATACTTGGCTTCATCCATACTGCTCACATCAAAGGTAAACCGATTAAACACCTCACTCCTGCTAGGACTATATTTATCCCCTACCAATAGAATATGGTCAAACCCTTGCTCTTTTGCTTGTTGTACTTGTTTCTTTGTCGCACTACCATTAGGGAAAGCGTAAATATTACACTCCAGCGATAAATCTTCTGCAAAATACGTTTTACACTTCTGTAGATCCTCTAAAAAATAGTCTTCCTGCTGACTCTCCATCGACAGATGCTCATAAGAGTGCGCACCGATTTCATGCACAGCAGCGATATCTAGGATGTCCTGTTTCGTCATGGCTGACGCACATAAAAACTCTGGATAATTCAGCAAAAAATCTAGTAGCACTTCTCTTTGCAGGACAAACTGCGCTGCTGGCAGATATTTGATCGCAAAAGATGCTGCTCGGCCTACCTCATGCCTATCGCCGTCGGTAGCTATCTCTAAAGGTATTTTCTTTAACAGCTCAATAGGGGCTTTACCGATGAAGTCTTGTAGTAGCACGTTGACAGGAGGCAAACCCGTCTCAACGCTATAAGGGATAATATTTTGATTGACACGCACCTTGTGCTTATCTAGTACTGGCACCGCATAGTCTATAAAGTCTTTGTAGCCATCATCAAACGAGAGAATAAGCTTAGGTCTATGGCTTTGTATCTGCTCTAATTCAGAAAACAAGCAAATATAAAACTCTTTTTTTAGATAAACAATGAGCTCATTAAATAGCGCTGGCGCTAATGCATTATAGGTGCTACCAGTATTAGGTGCGACTCTATGGAGATTCAGCACCGTAATCACCTCGTTGCTCACTAGTCTTTTTTTTCTAGCGTGCAATCTAGCCGTCGTTGTCAATGTACGAAAAGCGAGAGTCTTAAGTGAGTAATTTTTCATTGCTTGAATCTCTCTTGTTATCTATATATTCACTTATACTTATATACTTTATACCATAAAAAACGTCAGGATAATTTATGTAGGCTTTAAAATGAATAATAATTTAGGATAATTAATCACTATCTACTGAGCTAATCATCACTTAACAAGTCAATAAACTTGATATCTTTATAATTTCGTAATGAGTATGCGGCAGTAGTATCGTAGTGATAGACAGTTAATTTGTCTTTGCTGGCGCGTTGCATATAGACTAAAACTGCCTCTGCGGGACTACTAAGCCTAGTAACTTTTTCGTGGTTTAACCATGATTTTTCGCGCGGGTGCATAATGTATAAATCAGTGCTATCCATTAGCTCAACGGCTTTTTGTCTTAACTTCGTTTGCTGGCGTTCACTAAAGTCTTGGAAGGCAGTTCCCAAAAAAATGGTACTAACCTGTGCCGGCAGCTCATCTACATCTCTTTGATCTAATAGCTTGCTCCAATCCCACTGCAGAGTCATTACTCTATCTTTTTCAACGATATTTTCTAAATCAGCAAATACGGTATAGTGCCGCTTGCTCCGAGCTCTTAAGTACTTAGCGCCGCCCTTAGGAAATAATAGTTTAGAAATTAGCCCTTTAAAACCTGGTCTAGCTAAAGGTGTCTCGCAAAAATACTTTGAATTCTTTTGTACGTTATAAGATCCATCGTCAAAAGTATTAATCTGCGCAAAAGGAAATAATTTAGCGGCGAGCGCAAAAGAAAAACTATCAACACCGGCCAAAAACACTTTGCCTTTTGTCAAAGACACTATCATCTGCATTGAGACATATTTAGCAACGTTCTTCAAAAGCTTATCACTAGCAAATACATCTATACTAAAAACCGCTTCTTTTTTGATTTTGTCATAGGTCGCATAAACTTCAGGTGCATCTTCGTTTTTGTGATCAAAATAACAAACCACTAAGACATAAGGGCTTACCTTTTCGATACTGATGATTTCTTCTATAATTAGAGATTGCAGTCTGGTTCTTACAATAAAAACATTCATTTTAATCATCCCTTATGTCATTAGCTGCGAATCTTAATAGTTATGCTAACCTCGCATTCTAATTTTAGAGGTTTGTTATTTAGTATCGATTACATCTCAGTCTCAAACAGGCCCGCTATACTATCGCTAGTTACCGCAGTATTTGCTTTGACATCTCGTTTAAGCCTTCTTCCTATCACTTCATTCAGATATTTAGGCGCTAAGCCAAATCCAGGACGCACACTACGTATAGAGTCCTCAGTTATGATGTCGCCTTCATACAAATCTTTTATAAAATAAAGTGAGCGGCGAAACTTAGTGTTGGTTTCTTCACTGGCTTTTCGACTGTAATCTACCTGCCCAAGCGCTTGCCAAACTGTTCTGCTATCTCGGCATAACTGATTCAAACCTGCAGGCTCTAGCGAAAAGCTATCATCAGGACCACCGCCATTGCGATCGAGGGTAAAGTGTTTTTCAATAATAGAGGCGCCAAGGGCAATGCTAGTGAGCGCTGTGATGTTATCCAAAGTGTGATCAGACAGACCCGTGATCAACCCAAAACGCTCAATCATATCTGCTAGGGTACGCAGGTTATAATCTGACGCAGGTGCAGGATAACCGCTGACGCAGTGCAAAATAGCTAGTTGCTTACAGCCACCGACACGCGCTGCCTCTATCGCCTCTGCTATTTCCTCAGCATTAGCCATGCCCGTAGACATGATCATCGGCTTGCCTGTACTTGCGACATATCTGATCAAAGCTAAATCCACAACTTCAAAAGAAGCTATCTTATAAGCAGGAGCGCCTAGATCCTCTAGTAGATCGACAGCAGTATTATCAAAAGGTGAGCTAAAGATAGTGATACCAATCTTACGAGCATAATCAAAAAGTGGCTTATGCCAGTCCCAAGGAGTATGAGCCCATTCGTACAAATCATATAAAGTGCGCCCCGCCCACA
The DNA here is from genome assembly GCF_022129275.1 of Psychrobacter sp. Ps3. Taxonomy (NCBI): domain Bacteria; kingdom Pseudomonadati; phylum Pseudomonadota; class Gammaproteobacteria; order Moraxellales; family Moraxellaceae; genus Psychrobacter; species Psychrobacter sp. Ps3. Next base: position 66,638 of record NZ_JADQAL010000013.1, on the reverse strand, counting down.
GTCCCTCTGTAATCTGAAAATCCGGTAAGTCTGACTTCAATGTAATAGTATCTGGCCTATAGGTTTGTATTTTTATGGCGTCGGCGCCGGCACTTTTGGCTGCCTCAACAATACGCAGTGCTGCCTCCAGCTGGCCATTGTGGTTCGCTGACATCTCAGCGATGATATATGGCGCTTGATTACGGCCTATCACCCGACCATTGATATGAATATTACTTATCATTTGCCTTCTCCAAAGTCATCTTATATCGCTGCCCATGTATGTCGATGTATGCCGGAAAGCGCTTAGGGTCACAGACTCGAATCTTATCGAACTGACTTGCTATACTCTTAAAAGGATCAATAGCACTATCTGCTGGGGTACGCTTTGGATAATAGGTCGGTTCTATATTTGGATCTTGTAGCTTTGCTAAGACACTATTAAAGTTATCAATAGCGAAGTTAATCAGCTCAATCTCTTTTGTAAATAGTAGCTCGTTTATCTCATTCCATAGCGCATGTTTGGGAACTTGAAACCTTATCTTTTTCCATATTTTGCCGCTATCTACCACATCTTCAGCTTCTAGCAGGCTAAGGGTTAGCTCCTCCTTACCCTCTAAGATGCTCCATATATGAGGGCTCCAACCTCTGCCTTTTGGTAAGTCGCTGGCATGCAGTACTAAGCAGCTCCTATAAGCTTTGCGCTCTTGACTAGAGATAATCTCTGCACAGGAGAGCAAAAATAACAAGTCACCGCCGGACAAATCCTGCTTCTGACGTACCAGCTCTATCTCATGCTGACTTTTATTCTCTTGCATCCACGCAGATAGATAGACATTGATCGGGTGTCTTGGGTCACTACATAGGAAACTGATTTTCATAGTCTCTCCTTGAAGCTTGTGTAAAAATATCAGTACCACAAAGTGTTGGTAGAATAGCTTTAGGGCAATAAAACCTCTGCAAGGCGCGATACTCCTAATCCATCAGTAATACTGCTGGCCACCCTACTCATCTCACGCAGCTTAATTACGACTGACGTTATACAACGATCAAGTGCTAAAGGCTCAGACTCTAGTTTTGCTAAATTAAAGCGCTGTGCAGCACCTGCCTCTTCTAAGGCGTCAGCAATAACTCGTTGATTATCTGCTAGTACTAGCATAATCGTTGGCAGTCCGAGACAGCATCTCTCCCATGATGTCGACCCTGCCGCGCCGATAGCCAAATCACTATTTGCCATAAGCTCAGCCATGTTATCTACTGCTACCTTCACCGCCGTAGGCCACGGCATGGTTGCGGCTTGTTGCTTTACTGCAGCAATTGATGGCGATGTCGAGCCCATCACCACAGTAATGGCGCACTCATTAGGTAGCACTTTGGTTTGCAGCGCTTTTAGGACTTTGCTAGTGACATTATCTTTATCAACGCCGCCTAAATTAATCAAAATACTTGTAAGCTTATTATGCTGTCGCTGCTCTAAGCTGTAGTCTCTCCACTTAGCAAACTCAGGTCTGAGTAAGGCATACATAGATCCGCAAAGTACCTGACACTTTGCAGGAGTCAAGACAGCATAGTCTTGTGGGTTGCGACCAAAGTTTTGATCGAGTAACACTTCGCAAGCGTGAGGCCTGTCTGCTAAATCATCGATCACCATCAGATTTTTGCAAAAGGGGTGCAGTTCTTTCTCCCAGCTTGCGTCTAAGGCGTAGTGATCAACGATGAGCCAATCAGGTTGTAGCCCCTCTACTATCAAGCGGCTAAGCTCAGCATCTCGGTGTTGCGAGCTTGCCAACCAGTGGCTATGAGTAAGGGTAGGAGCAAGAAATGACCGATCTTCTGGTTCAACAGCTATGTCGTTTTCTAAAGGAAGTGCGTAAACTTGATAGCCATGCTGGCGTAAATCCTCGATTAAATTACCCTCATGCTCGCGGCAGATAAAAAAGCACTCAGCTCCTTGTCGAGCTAGCTCATCCGCTAATGTTAGGCAGCGCATTACATGGCCAGAGCCTATTTGGATAGAAGCATCGCAACGAAAGACAACTTTGTAGCTTTGCTTTTTGATAGTGAGTGTTGTCATAGCGCATACTCGCTGGCTAGTACTAATGCCTGTGCCATCTTTAAATCTTGATAGTCGTCTATATCCATAGCGCTTCTTTGCGATATAGACTCAAAAGTATGATTGGGTGAGTAGAAAGTTTTGTGCGTTAGCAAGGCTTGCACTGTCGATATCCATACCGCGCCTGTCGGGCAATATAGCTTTGGCAAATCTTGTGAGCGCTGCGTCAAAGTTTTAGCAAAGATCTGCGCAGGTTTACCGCTCTCATCCAAGGTTGCAGCCCACCATGGATTCATCCATCCATACTCAAAACAGCTAATCTGAGCGCTGCGCTGCTTAGTCTCAAATACCGAAACCAAGCTTTTTATATCTTCGCTGGTACGCAGTGGACAATTAGCCATTAACTGCACCACCACTTGGTACTCTTCTTGCCAATGAGCCATAGCTTGCTTCAAAGCAAAAATAGTGGCCTCGCTTACGCTAGCATAATCATCAGCGCAGTCTGTTCTGAGAAAAGGTACTTCAGCTCCAGCACCCCTAGAAACCTCTGCTATCGCTGAATCATTCGTAGAGACCAAAATGCGATCAAATAACTGTGACTCTTGCGCTGCCTTAATCGTCCAGACAATCATTGGCTGACCATTAAAGTCCGTGATGTTTTTTTGCGGAATTCGTTTTGAGCCGCCGCGAGCCGGAATTATGGCAATTCTAGGTTTTACCATAATGTCCACCCGCCATCAGCCTGGATAGTTTGCCCATTAATTGCTTTGCAATTATCTGAAACTAAAAAATCTAAAGGTCCTATGATGTCAGAATCCGATAGCATACGACCACTGGGGTTAAGCTGTGCATATCTATCTTCAAAGCACTCATCAACACGCCCGCTGACCCCGCCATAGGCGATACAATTAACCCTTATGTCTAATTTGGCAAAGCGTACCGCTAGCTCCTTGGTTAGATGTATCAAGGCCGCTTTGGCAACCCCGTATTGAATCGGCGACTGTTTTGGATACTCTTCGTATAGAGCAGGGTTGGCAGCGACGATTCCGTATTGCGAACCTATATTGGTGATGGTAATAAGCTCGCTTGGCTGAGTATTGAACAGCGCCATTGACAGCTCATAAGGTACCACCACATCTAACAAATACTCGGCCAAAAAGTCTTCGCGGCTGGCCTGACCTAACGAGTCGGTCTGCAAAAATGAGCGACTACGTGCATTATTGATTAAGTGATTGACGCGATACCCGTCATCTTTAATGCGTTTAACCAATTCTAGTGCCGCCTGCGGTTGAGTAAAATCGACTATGAGCGGTATCAAACAACTATCGTCAGCCAGCTCTTTTATTAAACTATCGGCATTATTTTGAGAAGTAGTGGTAAATAATATTTGCCAGCCTTTATTGGCAAAATGTCTAACAAATTGTCGGCCAAACTTACCGGTACCGCCAGTGATTAAGATTGTCGCTGTCATTGGCAACCTCTCTCAAGTATTTGTACGACCTTAGTATTAAATGCTCTATCTGACATTACTTTATTGTCTAAGATGCCTTGTATAAAAGCTTGTAAAGCGCTTTTGAAAGCTGAGAATGAATCGTTAAAGGTAAAGTCTTTCCAAGTATTAGTACCGAATATTCTGATAAAGATGGGGGTTTGAATCTCACCCAGTGCAAAAAAGCTAGTCTGTATGCCACTGCTCCAATAAACCTTTAGACTACCCGAGCTATCACCTCTATTGGTAATAGGAACTGTCATCTCGATTGGTTCGTCTTCTTTGGATAGCATATTTAGCACTGGCTCAACAATATGAACCGCATACTTAGACCAAGATTTTGGGGTAAAGGCTGCAATCTGTTTGATATTTCCTAGTTTTTGATGGTCTGCTGCGCTCAGTGCTAACTGCGCACTGTATCTAAGCGCTGAACAGGTAAAAATCTGACCGGGGTATTGCTCTAAAGCATATAACTGATTTAACTCATCGATGGATAAAGCAATGGGCTTATCTATATAAATAGGTAAACCTGCTGTTAAAAAGGGTTCAGCAAACCGCAAATGGTTATGAGCATCATCACGAGCCAAAAGAATAGCATCTACTTGTCCAATCATATCCGCGTAGCAAGAGACCACTTGCTCTATTTTGGCCGCTTTGGCAATATGCCTAGACAGCGCTATATCTTGTGTCCATACCGCAGTCACTTCTGCGCCACCAATTTGACTTGTAGGCCAATTTTGTTTTTCGAGATAACGCGGTATAACAGGATAGCCACAGTTTTCCATTTCCGCTGAATCGTAACCATTAAAAATAGCACTCCAAGAATAAGGATGGCCGTTGCCCTCAGATGATCCTATAATGCCTAATCTCAATGTCATAGTAGCCACCTCGATGGATTAAGCAGACCTTCATCTGTGGATTGTAAGAAGCTAGGAATATCAATTCTAGGCATATCGATGGCAGTGATGATCTGTTGCAACTGCTGGACGTTATCTACCCCCACTATGATTTTGTCGATATCGGCTTGCTGATTCAGATAGCTCAGGCAGGCTTGTAGAGGCGAGAGGTTTTGTTCGGTTAGCCAATGATGATAGGTGCTAAGGAGTGGCGACCATGGCGCAAAATATAACGGAATCTTGGCGTTTGGCATCAGTAAAAGACCTTGTAAAAAAGCCGATCTGATATGTATCCCTACGCCTGATTTTTTTAATTGATGAATCATCCCCGTATCTTCCATGCGCCTATCAAATATATTCATCGGCGCTTGAACGATATCGAAGTCAAACCTTTTGATAAGCTGAGACAGCTCATTAGGACTATAGACAGAAACACCAATTTGACTCACCAACCCCTGCTCTTTGAGTCTTAATACTGACCTGTATAGCTTATCTCCAACGGGTTCAAGCAGTTGGGCTGGCCGGTGCAGTAATAAACTGTGTAATTTACTGATATGTAAGCGCTTTAACGAGGCTCGTACTTGTTTTGCTACCCATGCGTCTATTTTAAGACAATCATGCGGCACCTCAGATAGCTTGCTGACTATGCTAAATGTCGTCAGATTTTGCTGACCTAACACTGCTTCACTATCACCATAACTAATGGCGGTATCGAGCATAGTGATATCAGCGGCGCGAGCAGTACCTATTATTTCATCAACCGTAGCGCTTGAGGCTTTACCGCTCATATTAGCAACACCATAGGACAGGCCAAATTGCGCGGTACCTAGGGCAAGCTTGTGACTAGAAGCTAGGCTACACATCCTCTCCTCCCAATATGGCTTTGAGTACCGAGCAAACCTGGTCTTGCTGCTTCTCAGTCAGCGCCGGATACATAGGTAAGCTCATTGCTTCTTTATAATAGCGCTCAGCTTTTGGGAACTGACCGGCCGTAAAGCCTATCTGTTGATAATAAGGTTGCCTATGTACAGGAATATAATGCAGATTGACCATAATCCCGGCAGCGCGCATGGCATTGAAAGCAGCAATATGGCTAATGCTAGTAGTATGGTTTTCTAAAGGTATGCGAATGACATATAAGTGTCTGGCAGAATAACTGTCTGAGTGTTGCCATGGCAATATAATCGGTAGGTTTTGGAGTTGTTTATCATAGCGCTCTGCAAGCCGATGCCGTTTGCTAACAAACTTTGCTAGTCGCTGCATTTGCGATAAGCCAAGAGCGGCTTGCATCTCTGTCATCCGATAATTAAAGCCCAGATCAAGCTGCTCATAATACCAAGGGCCATCCATAGGCTGCGTCATTAGACTCTCATCGCGAGTAATACCATGGCTACGTAACAAACGTAGTTTTTCTGCTAAGTCGGCACAGTTAGTGACAGCAGCTCCGCCCTCAGCACTAGTGACTATCTTGACAGGATGAAAGCTGAATACCGTAATATCACTATAGCGACCATTGCCGATCGGCTCATCTTGATATCTACCGCCAATCGCATGTGAAGCATCTTCAATAACGCTGAAGCCGTATTTTGTTGCCAGCTTAGCTATCGCTTGCATATCACAAGGTTGACCACTGAAATGGACGGGAATCACTATTTTTGGTAATTTTCCTACTTTTTCTGCGGCAATCAGCTTATTTTCTAATGCCTGTGCACAGAGATTGTAAGTCCGCGGGTCGATATCTACGAAGTCCACTTTAGCGCCGCAGTACAGCCCGCAATTAGCCGTCGCCACAAAGGTATTTGGCGTTGTCCACAGCCAGTCCCCTTGACCCAAACCTAACGCCAAACAAGCTAGATGTAAGGCAGAGGTTGCACTGTTTACCGCGACCGCATACTGCGCATTACAAGCTTTTGTAATAGCTCGCTCAAAAGCAGGAACCTGAGGCCCTTGGGTCAAAAAATCTGACTGTAGCACCTCAACCACGGCATCGATATCCTGCTGACTAATAGTGTGGCGACCATAAGGAATCATTTAGATACTCCCTATCTTTTCACGGTTGCTCGTGATCCACTCTTGCAAGTCATCATCTGTCATCCACACAGGATTGCTATCACTAGTGTAGACGAAACCTTGCGAGACTTTTTTGCCATCTTTGATACGTTTTGGACAGGACGCCCAATTATTTATCATGGGTAATATTTTGAAGTATTCAGCATACTCGTAGGTGTAGCAAGCATCTTCACTACTGATCATCTGTTCATGCAACTTCTCACCTGCACGGATGCCTATTATCTGCTGCTTAGCCTCTGGAGCGACCACTCGAGCTAAGTCAGCCACTTTCATCGAGGGTATTTTTTTGACGTAAATCTCGCCACCGACCATATCCTCAAACGCGTGCCATACTAATCTCACCCCGTCCTCTAACGAGATCATAAAACGCGTCATACGAGGATCGGTAATGGGCACTACACCTGTGTCTTTAATCGACATAAAAAATGGAATCACGGAACCACGAGAGCCCATGACATTACCGTAGCGAACAATTGAAAACTTGGTACCGTGTTCATCAAAGGCACAATTTCCGGCGATAAACAACTTATCTGATACTAGCTTAGTCGCGCCATACAGGTTAATCGGGCTACTGGCTTTATCAGTAGATAGCGCCACTACGCCTTTGACCGCTTTGTCGATGCAAGCGTCAATGAGATTCATAGCACCATGAATATTGGTTTTTACACATTCAAAGGGATGGTATTCTGAGGTAGGAACAATTTTGGTAGCAGCAGCATGTACGACATAATCGACAGTATCTAAAGCGCGGTACAATCGATCCTTGTCACGGACATCGCCAATATAAAAGCGCACTCGCTCATCACCTTTAAACTTTTTGGCCATCTCCCACTGTTTCATCTCGTCACGTGAAAAGATAATTATCTTTTTTGGATTATATTTCTCTAAGGTCATCCTGACAAAAGTATTGCCGAAAGATCCTGTACCGCCAGTTATAAGGATAGTGCTATTACTTAACATGTAACATCCCTCTACTAGTCGTAAGCTCAATAACGCAATATTTAACGTTTGTTTATTAAATTATTTTTAACAAAACTATAACACACATATATATGTAAAATACAGAGTATATAGATAACAAAAACAAAATAACTGAAATTATTATTAACTGCAGTTAATCTAAAACACTAAAGATAACTGAACGCTTTGAGCTGTAGTCTTTGCGCAAGTATTTAGTGAATACTTTTTAGTAATTGCTCAGCTTTTAATTGATTTATAATATCGACAAGCTCCCAAAGCGGCACCTTTATTTTTTCTGCTATCTCTAAATTACTACTAACCCCATCACAATAAGCGAGAAAGTTCATCATATTCTGCACCTTAGCCTCCCCTTCTTTTGTACCGATAGTCGGATACAGACCACGCTTACCAAGTTGAGGCTCACCGAGCACCGTCGTGGCAAGCGTCTCATTGGATTCAAGGCACTGGATGGCTTTTTTTAATACTCGATAACTACCAAGTAAGCCGCTAGCCGTTACCAGCTCTAAATCATCTAAGGAAGTATGATATTCAGGGTAGCAGCCATACTTAGTCCTCATAATAGAACAGACAGGCAAATCTATCCCGCTACTACAATACTGCCGCTCATCACTACCTCTATCTAAAAATGAATAACTCACATATTCTGGATGGGTATGGGCTAAAACATGCTTAGCGACTTGATCAGCTAGCGTATCACCAGTTCTTGAAGGCAGATATGAATAAGCTCTATCATCACCTACGCAGGTAATATTGAAGCCTGCGATGATGTTCTCTTTCATGGTTTTGTAATGGCGGCTGAGGTAGGTAATAGAACCGATGGTTTCAGGAATGATGATGATACGGTAGGTATATTTTCTAGAGGGTAAGCTCAACAGCCATTTGGCTAAGAAGGCGGTGACAACTGGACCTGACAATTCGTTATTGGCCATCGAAGGATGGCATAAATAACTGGATAAAAACACTTCTTGCTCTGTTTCGCCTGCGATGATCAGCTCACCATAAGTGAGACTGCCCGCTGTTAACTCACTATCAACATAGACCTGGTAACTGCCAGATTTGAGCGTCGCTCTTTGCTGCTCGGTGATGCAAAACCCCCATCGCTTTTGATAGTATGAGGTAATATAAGGAATGGCATCAGGCTGATTAGGCAATGAATATAAATGGTTTTGTAGCATCTCCAACGATATCTTTTGATTTATGGGCGTGGAATAACCGACGACGTGCAAATTGCAGACCTTAAAATCGCAGATCTTGTTACCATCAGGAGTGATGATATAAGCATCTTTGATGTTCCATTCTTCTGGCACTTCCCAGTCAAAGCACTGAGTACCCGTAGCAACTTCAAAAAACTGCAAATCATCGAGTTGTACATCGTTTTTTATTATCGCTAAAGACTTACGAAAGCCATCGCCCGTTATGCTACGACATATAGGAAACAGCTTTTCACAAAGCTTGTGCATACTGATGCCAGTATCTATAACCGTTTCCATATGCCATCCTTACTAAATTGGAGTAGTAACTACCCTGAGCTTACCGCTACTACTTTTTCAATTAAAGCTTCATTTAAATCGTCAAAAATCTATCATTCAACACAACTACAGACAAAATAGATAAAAGTCAGTTTTGCAAGAGACTACCTTTTCTTAAGCTTTAATTTAGGTGATATCAGGGAACATAATAGCCAGGTACTGAGCGGAGATTTTGGCTACTGAGAAGGTAGAAGCGTGACACTTTAGCGCTTCATAGTCATGCTTTCGCGCTAATGATTCAAGCATAGCGCTAGCTAAAGCCTCAATATCACCTACTGGCACTAAGGCGCCATATTTACCCCCTTCAAGAATCTCTCTAGGGCCGCACTCACAATCGGTAGCGACAACGGGGGTTCCTGCATCCATAGCTTCGACAATCACATTGCCAAAACCTTCGTAATCAGAAGACAGGACAAATAAGTCAGCGTGAGTGTAGTAAGCAGAAGGGTCATTAACGAATCCGGTTAAAACAACGTCTTGTTGTAAATTAAGCGACTCAATCAATGTCTCATACTCACTCCTTAAATCGCCATCACCTACAATATAAAGCTTGGCTGTTACTTTTTCTCTGACTAGCGCAAAGGCTTCAATCAATAGCGCATGATTTTTAACTTTTTTATAACGCCCGACTGTTATGATTGCTAGTCCATCGTTGATCGCAAAAGGACTTCGAGTTTGTAGTTCATCTAGATCTATTTTAGAGGCAGGGTTGTAGATCACTTTAATAGACTCTAAAGGTAGTGACGCTAAGGTAGAGATGTCCTTGGCGACACCTTTTGACACAGCAACTACCTCATCACTCAACCGATAAGAGAGCGCCATACTGGCTCTAAGACTTAGATCGTGCCACTTACCTTTAGGCTGATATTGCGCTGACAAAATGCCATGATCGCTGATCACACACATGGTCTTTTGTAGACTGAGCTTAGTCGCTAGAGCAGCAACAACTGTCAATGGCCACATCGCTGCTAATATAACCTCTGGTTGTTCTTGACGGATATAGCGTACTAAGCTAGGAAGCAGCATTCTATATCTGGTTACATTGAGCACAGTTACTCGAATGTCTTTAGGGATAAGCTCTAGTAACCCACCTCTTTTTGATAACAACAAAAACTCAACATCATAATGAGCACGCCACTCCTTAGCTAGGATAAGGCGCATGTTTTCGACACCACCCTCGCGCATATCAGGAAGAAGTATAGTTATTTTTTTCAAAATAGCTCCGTATTATTGAGTTGAGCCTACAGGACTAGTATTTGCTCTTTGATTGATTAGTATTTGAATATTAATGCCCTATATATTGGCCTGATGGCTTTTTTTAGAGGGCTTGGTAATTTGACGGCAATAGCATGCTCCCATTGTTTTAATAAACTTTTAGGCGGCTTCATAAATATTTTGCTTAGGCTGGGCATATACATCTGATTATCACCCGTACAGAACACGGGCTTGCCGGTAGCAGTCATAATGGCCAAGGCTTGCGCTGGTGCACTTTCTATAAATAGATCGAGCCCGGACTGACTATAATAGGCAGCCTTATGTTTGGCGTGCGCGCCTAGCTTTTGACGTTCTTTTTTGCTGGGCAGATCTAGCATGATTAATTCATCGTATTGTATATTGTGTGCCTTGAGCCATTGCTCAGTCTGCGGGCGATATTTCTCAAGCCTACTAGTGACTAAAGCTTTTAACTTAGTGCTGGGCAAGTGCAGTGGTTTGGCATTCAATATAAAATGAATATAGTTATCACCATCATCGTTTTCATCTTCTGTAGGGTCTATACACAGTACGCCATCTATATCTAAGCAAGCGTTTTTCATCAGTCTTGAATGAAAAATATTCCACTCAAACACCCGTGGCCTTTTGACATGTTCCAGATAAATATCGATATCAGGTTTGTTTTTTTTATCTGAATAGATGGCGCAGGTAGTGATATTCTTTTTAATATTGTCTGGTATGCTTTCTAATGCTAGCTGCATCGCTTTACCAGTTACGATACTATCGTCTACCAGTAAAACCTTTTGTGCATCCATAGCATAGATGAGAGACATCTTGGTATTCCTAGATACGCCCGAAGTCAATTTTTCATTCTTGATGAATGAATCTAGGCTAGTGACATGGACGTTGAGATAAAGTCCTATCATGTACGCGGGTATCATGCCACTACGGGGGATACCAACAATCAGATCATAGCCTTCATTATTTAGTTTGAATAAGTTGTTATTGATATCAATGGAGAGGTCGGCAAAAGATTTATAATTCATAGCTTTTCTCGCAACTTTTCAATATTATTTTGTCCAAATCTAATTTATGTTTTGGGTCGTATAACTAATAGTTAACATAAGTATGCTATAGCGTTTACTTGTTGTAAAGAATTATATTCTTTATTTTGAATATATATTTAAGACAAGCCCTATCTAACTAGTACCTGCTCTGAGCGCTTTAAAACCTAATTCTTAACAGACCTAACAACAACCTAATGTCCGTTCTTTGCAGACGTCTAATAGGCTTAAAAGAGGCGAACCAGTGTGTTCTATACTTTTTGAAATCTCCCTGCTGCAGATGCCTATTAGCCAAGTTAAGATGTATCGCCGTAGCTTTATGATGAACATATTGGCTATCAGGAACCTGTAAATAGGCTTCTAGCTCTTTTAAGCTGTTCAGCATTCTCTCACTTTTTTTAAAAAACCTATGATCATCGCTGACCACCCTATTTGTCCAAGAGCCACTACCGCCGACACGATAAACGCTACAGACCTCTGGTAAATAATGTACGCCGCCAATAGCGCTTATTGCTTCTAAAAAAAAGTCGCCAATGGGCACTCTAGCAAAAAACTCCGGCATCACTGCTACTTTGTCTCTAGCGATAACCATAGAAGCGGTCGGACAGAACTGCCCTGCTGTGGTATAAACGAGCTTTGACGACAGCACGGTTTCATACTCTCCGTGGCTAGTAGAGACATCGATGATTTGGTTATCCGTACAGATATGAGCGCGGTGAATGGATAGGAATATTTTAGGATTTTTACGTAAAAATGAGACTTGCCGGCTGATTTTATCGCTACAAGTCCAAAAATCGTCGCCTTCACACAAAGCGATATAGTCCCCTTGCGCTCTTGGGAAGTTAAAGGTCGGACTGATTTTTATACCCTTAGAATACTGATTCTCAGTTTGATAGATAGGTTTTATGATATTGGGATATCTTTGCTCATAGTCGCGAATGATATCTGCCGTGTTATCTTTTGACGCATCATCATGGATTAACACCTCAAAAGGATAGTCGGTTTGTTGCATCAAAAACCCATTCAAGGCGTCACGAATATAAGGCTCATGATTATAGGTAATACAGACAATAGACACTAAAGGCACAGTATAACTCTGTTGCCACTGCGCCATTATCTCCGCTTCAGGCTTAGGTTCAGGAGGGGATAAACTCATGCACTGAACCTTTGAGCTATCTACGTCAGTATTCACTTTACAATCCTTGTATGAAGTGCTGCAACTGGCCGCTAGTGCAAACGAGCCAGTCATCTACTTACTGGTATATTTTGATAACTTCGTCGTAATCTTCTCGAATTACAGACATCAAAACCAAATCTTGCGACCGGCCTTGTTTAAACACCGCCTTTCTCATGACGCCTTCTGCTTTATAGCCGCACTTTTCTAGTACACGTATCGATGCTTGATTATGCAGTAAAACACGTGACTCTATCCTCTCTAAGCCCAAATCATAAAAAGCATGATACAAAAGAAGTAGCGTAGCATGAGTACCAAACCCTTTGCCCCAGTAGGCTTTATTGCCAATGAGCTTTCCTGAGTTGGCAGTTCGATTAAAAAAGTCAATATTATTAAGGTATATATTGCCAATATAGTTGTCTGTGAGTACATCGCAGATAGCTAGCTTTAACTGCCCTTGCAAGTCGCCCGCTTGCTGCACCCATTTTTTCTCAAACTCACTGGAAACAAAATAACGCCGGCCGACAACCATGTTCCAAATCTGTTGATCTTGCCGCCAAGCGATAGAGGTTTGGTAATCCTCTAACTCTAAAGCTCTGAGATAAACCTTCATATTTTTTAGCATTGTGGTCCCCTATGAGCTTGGTTTGGATGTTAAGCGTTTTAGCTAACCACTGATTATCTAGGGTTACGCATATAACACCTGGACTAAATTGGCTATATTATTCATCTGCTGATCTCTTGTCTCAACCGTTGGAAACGCTAATAGTAGAACTCCAATTGAGGTATGCGAGCCGCAATATTGCTGCACGGCCTCGCCTTTTTTCTTAAACAGCTTTTTATAAAAGATAAACGGCTCTAGTGAAGAATCAATGTTTATACCGGCAAAAATGCCGTCTGTTTGCGCATGCAGGACATAATAAGCACCGATCTTGCGCTGAGTTTGCTGAAAAGCCTCATTGTGAACGACCTTTTGTCCCAAGCTAACTTTGAGAACCGCATCGACATAGTCAAACCCAGTTAAGCGCTCTTGCAATACAGGTACAAAGTTACCGCCGTTTCGAGCGCCCACTTCAATCAGGTACAGCTCATTATCACGGTTGAGTCGAGCTTCAACATTGATAGGACCATTGAGATATCCAGTATGAGTGGCTAGCTGCTCTAGCTGTCCTTTTAATTGCTGATAAACATCAGCATGCACCGTCGGCCAGCGGGTTGAGATCGGAATAAAGCTATCACTTTGAGTATAAAAGTACTGATCACCAAAATAGCCCGCGATCAGCTTACCGTCTTGCAAAAAGCCATCGCCATGAACTTGTGGACCCTGAAGATACTCTTCAATGATGCATCTATGGCTACGAGAGAAACTCAAGGCATAATCGATACACTCTAAAATATTGCTTTTAGTGTCAGTACTTAACCTAACGCCTTTGCTGCCCGAGCTATCCACCGGCTTGACGATATAGGGTTTATTATTATTTAGCCCAAATGGGATAGCAGCTGACTTGGTCAGATAAAAACTTGGTGTCCTCAGCCCAGCCTGTTTTAGCACTTGCCGAAACAAATCCTTATTCGAAAAAGTTTGAGCAGCTTGAGCACTAATACCGGGTAATCCCAACGCTTCGGCGACATACCCTATAGTCGGAATAGCTGGATCTGAGGCAAAGGTAGCGATACTATCTATCTTATAATCGATAGCCAATTGCAACACTGCGTCCTTGTCAGTAGTACTGATATTGATATATTTATCTGCTAGAGCATGACCTGGATTGTCCGGCAGATAATCACAAGTGAGTACATATAGACCCAGCTGTTTCGCCGCTTGGATCAACGGAACCTGAAACTCTGAACCGCCTAATATCAATATCGTTTTTGTTGTCATGACTCAATACACGCAATAATTTTATCTTGCTGTTGTTTTGTTAGACCCGTAAATAGCGGTAGGCAAAGGATACGGCTAGCTATGTCTCTTGAATGCTTACAAACTTGCTCATGGCCCAAATAGTCTAAGGTGTCCAGACTAGGATAGAAGTAACGTCTGGGGGAAATATGGTTTTTTTTCAACTGTGCCTCTACTCTTAATAACTCTGATTCGGAGTTGAAGAGTATGGGTGCATAAGCATGGTTATTCTTGCTTTTTTTATGCCAACGCTGAAAGATTAGCGTTTTTTTTGTCAAGGCTTGTCGATAGAGACGCCAGATTTTAGCTCTGCTATCCTTAATGTGCTCTATTTCATCTAACACACATAGCCCCATCGCTGCTTCAAACTCATTCATCTTAGCGTTGATACCCATAGCGTTGATTTGAGTGGCACTAGCGATACCGAAGTTCATCATCAGTCTTATCTTGCCCGCAAGCTCATCATCATTGGTGATAATGGCCCCGCCCTCAGTACTGTGAAACAGCTTAGTAGCATGGAAGCTTAAGGTACTGATATCACCATAATTTAATACGCTTTGGCCTTGATACTGGGTATCAAACGCATGGGCGCCGTCATAGATCACCTTTAAGTTATTTTTTTTGGCAATGTCTTGGATTTGCTCTACTTCACAAGGGTTACCAAAGACGTGTACAGGAACGAGAGCGCTGGTGTTTGTAGTGATTTTTGCTGCAATCTTAGTAGGGTCGATATTAAAAGTAGCAGGATCAATATCAACAAAAACAGGCTTTAACCCCTCCCAAACTAAGGTGCTGGTAGTCGCAACAAAACTAAAGGGCGTAGTGATGATCTCGCCTTTTAGCTCCAAAGCCTTGTAGGCGAGCTGCAAGGCTAGCGTTCCATTTGCCACTACTATCAAATGCTTGACACCCAAATAGTTCTGCAGACGACTTTCTAGCTCTTTTACCAGCTGCCCTTTATTGGTCAGCCAGCCACGATGAAAAATACCCTCTACGTAGTCTTGATAAGTGTCTTTATTTGGTAAATAAGCTTTTGTGACCGGTATCATGACATTCTCTCGTATGCGAATATGACTTATCTCTGTATAGTTGCCTCAGTAATGAGCTAAGCAGCTGTTTAGGCTTTGCGGCCATTGCGATAACTCAACCCCAAACTCCTGCTCGATTTTTGCTGTCGCTAATACTGAATGACTCGGCCGCTTCGCAGGCGTAGGATAGTCGCTACTAGGTATCGGCTGTACGCGACAATCGATATCGGCCGCTACAAAAATAGCTTTGGCAAACTCATACCAACTGCACTGGCCTTGGTTACTATAATGATAGATTTCTACCTCCTGACTGGCACGCTTAAGCTGAGGAATAATCTGTACAATCGCTCTCGCTAAGTCGCGAGCATAAGTCGGTGACCCAATCTGATCATTCACGACATTTAGCTGCTCTCGCTCTGGCCCTAGCCTGAGCATAGTGGTTAAAAAGTTACTACCAAATAAAGAATACAGCCAAGAAGTACGAATGATAATACTATTAGGTGGACTGATATCCTGCAGTGCTTGCTCACCTAATCGCTTAGTTTTACCATATACATTGTTTGGATGAGTAATATCTGTTTCCTTATAAGCTTGCTTGCTATCACCATCAAAGACATAATCAGTTGAGATGTGAATCATAGCGATGTCGTGCTTTTTTGCGACTTCGGCTAAGTGCTTAACCGCAAGATGGTTTATGGCATTGGCTTTATCCGCTTCACTCTCTGCTTTGTCTACGGCGGTAAAAGCGGCGCAATTAATAATATAGCTCACACTATTGGTACTACAAAAACTCTCAATCGCACCTTTATCGGTAATATCTAAGCGGCTTTTATCAGCGAAAATAAAGGCGTATCCTGCGCTTAAGCTGACTTTGTTTTCCCTAATATCCTCACTGAGATAGCGCAGCTCAGAACCTAACTGCCCGCCTGCGCCTGTCACTAAGATATTAGTACTCATAATCACTCGTCCGATAATAGTTGGCCTGATAACTAAATAACTCAGCATCAGCCAGTAGCGGTTGTTGTTGATCTTTTGCTGATAATAGTAGCTCGCTAGTAGGTAGACCCCAGTTAATTGTTAGTCTTGGGTCATCAAAAGCGATACCCCTATCCTCTGCAGGACTGTAGTAATTATCGACTTTATAACTAAAGATAGTGTTATCTTCTAACACCGCAAACCCATGAGCGAAGCCTCTTGGTATCAACACTTGCCTTTTATTATCAGCGGTAAGCTCAATAGCGACGTGCTGAGCAAACGTTGGACTACCCTTACGAATATCAACAGCGACATCCAGGACTCGCCCTGAGATAACTCGTACTAGCTTGCTTTGAGCGCTATTCCCTATTTGATAATGCAGACCACGCAGCACCCCGCGGTCAGATTTGGACTCGTTGTCTTGAATGAAGTTGACGCTATAACCCACAAAGCGCTCTAACACATCTTGACGATAGCTCTCAAAAAAGTAGCCGCGTTCGTCACCGTGCACTTTAGGTTCGATGATAATAACGTCAGCGATAGCCGTTCTCCTAAGCTGCATATCAACGCCCTACCTTTTTCTCGTTGGCTCGTCTAATCAGATATTGGCCATATTGATTTTTATGTAAAGGTTCGGCCAACGCCAGTAGTTGCTCACGATTGATATAGCCTTTTTCAAAAGCAATATCTTCAAGACAAGCCACTTTTAGACCCTGACGATTCTCTATCGTTTGGATGAAGTTACTAGCATCTATTAGACTCTCATGAGTCCCAGTATCAAGCCAAGCAAACCCTCGGCCCATCAGCTCGACATGCAGCTGCTCACGCTCTAGATAAGTCTGGTTTACTGTAGTGATCTCTAACTCGCCGCGCTCTGATGGGGTGACTTGTTTTGCAATATCTATCACTGAGTTTGGATAAAAGTATAAGCCCACTACCGCATAGGAACTTTTGGGTTCTGCAGGTTTCTCCTCGATACTCAACGCCTTGCCAGTCTCGTCAAAATCGACTACCCCGTAGCGATTCGGATCTTTGACATAGTAGCCAAACACAGTTGCATACTCATGACTTTCCACATTATCTTGAGCTTGTTTCAGCATTTTAACGAGGCCTTGACCATAAAAAATATTATCTCCTAATATCAAACAAACATTATCTTTACCAATAAACTCCTCACCAATGATAAAGGCTTGCGCTAAACCATCAGGGCTTGGCTGCTGCGCATATTGCAAGGAGATACCGAGTTGACTACCATCGCCTAATAAACGTTGAAACTGAGAGGCGTCCTCCGGCGTCGTAATAATCAAAATCTCTTTGATACCCGCGAGCATCAGCACTGAGAGCGGATAAAAGATCATTGGCTTATCATAAATCGCCATCAGCTGCTTACTGACCCCTTGCGTTAAAGGATAGAGCCTAGTGCCAGAACCGCCTGCTAAGATAATGCCTTTCGTATTATGACTCATGATGTACTCCTAATCGTTTGCGTTGATAGCTACCGTCTTGTACTCGCCGGCACCATGCTAGATTCTCTAAGTACCAGGTAATCGTTTTTTCAATGCCGCTCTCAAAAGTCTCTATCGGCGTCCATCCCAGCTCATTAGCCATTTTGCTAGCATCGATGGCATAACGTAAATCGTGACCGGGACGATCTTTGACAAAGCGGATTAGTGACTCATATTTAGCGCCATCCGCACGAGGCTGCTTTCGATCCAAAATCTGACAGATAATGGAGACGACTTCGATGTTTTGTTTTTCGTTATGACCTCCTATGTTGTATGTCTCGCCGACTTTACCTTCTGTGACCACTTTATAAAGCGCCCGAGCATGATCCTCCACAAACAACCAATCGCGGATCTGATCGCCTTTACCATAAATTGGCAAGGCGCTATTATCTAAGGCGTTTAGAATGACTAAAGGAATCAGTTTTTCTGGAAAGTGATACGGTCCATAATTGTTTGAGCAATTAGTAATAATGATGGGTAGACCGTAAGTACGACCCCAAGCTCGTACCAAGTGATCCGCGCTGGCTTTTGAGGCAGAATAAGGGGAGCTTGGTGCATAAGGAGTAGACTCAACAAATAGCGCATCCGTTTCTGCTAAGTCACCATATACTTCATCGGTTGAGATATGATGAAACCTAAAACGGGATTTATCGGTTTCTATAAGACCTTGCCAATACTGACGGGCCACCTCTAGTAACGTATAAGTACCGACGATATTAGTCGTAATAAACTCTGCTGGGCCATCGATGGAGCGATCGACATGGGATTCAGCGGCAAGATGCATCACCAAATCAGGCTTAAAATGATCAAAAACACTTTCTAATGCTTGGGCATTACAGATATCTAGCTGCTGAAACTGATACCTCGCGTTTTGATCGATATCTACTAATGACTCTAAATTGCCTGCATAAGTCAGCTTATCGATATTGCACACTTCATTATCGGTATTGTTAATGATATGGCGGACCACCGCAGAGCCGATGAAACCTGCACCGCCAGTAACTAATATATTCATAAGCTCCACCCTGTTATTTATATCCCTAAAATATGCGCTTAAGTAGCTGTGAGCATAACGTTAATCGCCAAATCTGCCATTAGTGTCATTAAGCGTGTTTCGCCATCTCCTTAAACTTTGAGTTGCGCACGACTAAATCTTGATAAGTTCCGCAGTCTACTATCTTCCCGTGCTCCATAAAGTAGATAAGATCGCACTTCTCTACCGTTTTTAGACGATGAGCAATCATAATGATGGTTTTTTTGCCACTGAACTCGTGGATAGCGTCCATCACTATCTTTTCAGTGATACCATCTAACGCACTCGTAGCTTCATCGAAGACGAGCACTTGGGCCTCATGATAAAGTGCACGTGCAATCCCAATACGTTGACGCTGGCCCCCTGAGAGCTTTACCCCGCGCTCGCCTACTTTGGTATTGATACCCTCGGGTAATTGGTTGACCAATTCGCTGAGATTGGCAAGCGTCAATGCTTTATTGACTTGCTCTAGGCTGATATCTTTTGCCGGCACGCCAAAAGCGATGTTTTCGGCGATAGTGCCTTCGCTTAAAAAAATACTCTGTGGTACGAAGCCTAGTAAGTTTTGCCAAGCTCGCTTGTTATTGGCGGTAATACGAATGTCATCAACATATAAACTGCCGTGCTGCGGAGTCAGTAGGCCAAGCAATAAATCAATCAAAGTCGACTTGCCAGAGCCGGAAGAACCGACCAAACCTATCACACTATTGGCAGGGATATTCATACTAACGCCGTCTACTGCTGGTATCTCTTTGCCGGGATAACTAAATTCTATCTGTTGCAAAACAATGCTTTTGTGCAGACTAATCGGTATTGTTGACGGATTCTCATTAAGAGGTTTTTGCTTATCAAAGGAGCGCTCTAAGTCCTTTTTTACTGCCTCAAAAGCGGCAACATTACCTTTTATAGTAGAAACACTGGCATAGATCTGCTGTAGAGCTGGCAAAAGCTTAAAAGCGGCTAGCGCATACACCGCTAAAATAGGTAGCACTTCTCCTAAATTACCTGAGTGCAGTTTGATCAACACTAGTACTAATGAGATCATCGCCCCGAAAGCGATGAGCTCTACAAAGTACCGCGGTACTTGACTGATGGCGATATTGGTCCCTTGTGCGCGAGCAAAGACTTTGCCACTGTCATGAAAACGCTCAATAAAATCATGGCTACGGTTGAGCAGTAATACATCCTTAATACCACCAAAGCCTTCGTTCATCAGCCGAAACCGCTGGGTCGATACATTAGAGAGCTTCTGACCATTGCTCACTAACTTTTTGCGCACCAACCTATAGAGCAAAAAGTACGCTAACGAAAATATGAACAAGCCTAGAATGGCAATAAGTGGCTCATAGATTACAATACCGATAGAGATAAATAGCGCCAAAACCAGCTTGGCATTCATCCTCACTAGCGGCTGTATGATGCCATTACTGATTCGCGCCGCTTCGGTAGAGACTTGCTTGGTCAGCTGGGCGCTGCTGCCGCTGGCATGAAACTGCCAGCTTTGCTGCATGTAATAAGTATAGAGGCGATCAGCAAGCTCTGTGCCTATACGAGCGCCAAAGATAGACAGTTTCCAAATCGTAAACATAGAAACCAGTGTAGAAAATGTCAGCATAACTAACACAAACACACCGGTATAAAATAAGAAATCCATGGGATCATGGAGACCGGAGAGTTGGTATAGCTGGGCAAAAACGCCATTGCTCTCAAGTATGCTCATATCACCAACTAAAGCCATAAAAGGTGCGATAGAGGCAATGCCTAGCAGCTCGGTAAACGCCATGACGACGACTAAGACTTGCAAGACATAAAAATGCTTTAGCTGCTCATCGGTCAGCAAAGCAAAGAGCTGCTTGATGATAGTCAACATAATTTATCCAACTCTAAGCGGTTTTGTAAAAAACCAACGTACCAAGGCATGGCTTTTTTAATACCAGCAACGATCTCAAACTGCGGCTCATAGCCCAAGGCATTTTTAATCTTACTGATATCTGCCTGACTATGGCGCACATCACCTGCTCGAAAGTCCCGATAAACAGGCGCTTGGCGATAGCTCACACCGTTCATAGCGAGATTATCTTTTAAGGCTGTGAATAAAGTATTCAGCGTCGTACGGCCACCAACTGCGACGTTATAGACTTGATTCTTTGCCTCTTCACTTGCCATTGCGGCCAGAATATTGGCTTGCACTGCATTTTCAATAAAATTGAAATCACGGCTAGTATCGCCATCACCATTGATGAACACCTTATCACCTGCGATCATCGCTGCTGTCCATTTAGGAATCACCGCGGCATATGCGCCATCAGGCGCTTGGCGTTTGCCAAAAATATTGAAGTAACGCAGACCAATCGTCTTAAAGCCGTAAGTACTGGCAAACACGTCCGCATAGAGCTCATTGACATATTTAGTGACCGCATAGGGCGATAATGGCTTACCGATAGCGTCCTCGACTTTTGGCAGTGCCGGATGATCGCCATAGGTTGAGCTGCTAGCGGCATAGGTAAAGCTTAGAACATTAGCATCTCGCGCTGCCACTAGCATATTTAAAAAGCCTGAGATATTAGTCTCATTCGTGGCGATAGGGTTCGCAATAGAGCGCGGTACCGAGCCTAGTGCCGCTTGATGCAACACATAATCAACGCCTGCGCATGCCTGCTCACAGTCCGCTAACTCACGTATATCACCTTCTATAAAAGTAAAGCCTTGCCACTGCTCAGCACTGACTAAACCTTGCACTTCATCAAGATTATGCTGGAATCCAGTAGCGAAATTATCTAAGCCTACTACTTTTTGATTTAGTAACAATAGCTCTTCTAGTAAATTAGAGCCAATGAACCCCGCTACCCCAGTAATCAGCCAAGTTTTGGGAGAGGCTACTAATGAAGCTTTGACTTTTTCGTACGCTATTGCGGTCATATACTCTTCTCTTATCATGTTTTTTTAGGTTATGTACTTATAGCGTTATAGACGAATATCAGTGTCTTCTTTTGCAAAGACATACTTCAAGTCATAGAGCACATGGTCAGCTTTACCAAAGCTTCTAATGTGCTCAGCCCCCATATCAACGAACTCACTATGAGCCACTGCTAGGATAATACCATCGTAGCCGTTAGTTATAGGCTGCTCAACAGGGGTAATCTGATATTCACTCTCAGCTTCTGCTCTATCTATCCAAGGATCATAGACATCCACTTCGATATTGTATTCTTCAAGCTCATGGACGATATCGATCACTTTGGTATTGCGCACGTCTGGGCAGTTCTCTTTGAAGCTTAATCCTAAAACCAAGACTTTCGCTCCTTCTACTTGAATGCGCTTTTTAATCATGATTTTGACTAATTGGGTCACTACATACTCACCCATGCTATCGTTTAGACGCCGGCCTGCTAATATGATCTCTGGGTTATGGCCGATAGCTTGCGCCTTGTGCGTTAAATAGTAAGGATCGACACCGATGCAGTGTCCGCCAACGAGGCCTGGACGAAAAGGTAAAAAGTTCCATTTAGTACCCGCCGCTTTTAATACAGCTTCGGTATCGATACCCATTTTATTGAAGATAACCGCTAGCTCATTAATCAGCGCGATATTGACGTCGCGCTGTGTGTTTTCAATCACTTTGGCGGCTTCTGCAACCTTGATACTTACCGCTTTATGCGTGCCGGCGGTAATGATTAATTTATAAACCTCATCTATAAAGTCGGCGACCTCAGGGGTTGAGCCTGCAGTCACCTTTAAGATATTTGTCACGCGGTGCTCTTTATCACCCGGATTGATGCGCTCAGGACTGTAGCCTGCGTAGAAATCCTGATTAAAGGTGAGTCCAGAGACTTTCTCTAACACCGGAATACATACCTCTTCTGTCGCGCCTGGATAAACCGTTGACTCATAGACCACGATATCGTCTTTTTTTAGTAAGCCAGCGATTGCTTTTGACGCTTTGATCAGTGGCGTTAGATCAGGCTGTTTAGAATTATCGATAGGCGTAGGCACAGTGACAATAAAGAAGTTGCAGTCTTTGAGCTCTTCGATATTTGAGCTATAGCGTAAATTTATCGCTTGCGCTAACTCAACATCGCTAACTTCTAGCGTATGGTCCGTACCGCTATTGAGCGCAGCGATACGCGCAGCGTTGATATCAAAACCTACTACTGAGTGCTGTTTACCAAACTCAACTGCCAGTGGTAGTCCAACATACCCCAAACCAATAACAGCAATTTTTAGATTATTTATATTTTTCATAAAGTCCTATCACCTAATCGTTGTTGAAGCGTTTGATAAATCAGCTATATGGTCACTACCCTCGTGACAACACTGGCGCGTATTATCGATTACTGCCATAGGCATAGCTGTAGTGATAGCTATACTTGCCCATTAGCCCCTGTTTTACATCGTTAAGGACAATGCCATCTATATGAATATTAGACTCTTGCATTTGCTTGACGGCATACGTGAGCTGTCTTTCCATTGAGCTATCATAGCGAGCCACCATCAGTACTTGATCAGCATACTGAGCGAGTAGCATGGCATCTGAAGCGGCTAATACTGGGGGTGAGTCGATAATGATATAGTCGTATCGAGATTTTAGTTCGGTGAATAAGGCATCGAACCTTTCGCTAATCAGGAGCGAGGCCGGATTATTGGGATGCTTGCCGCGCGGTATCAAGTCGATATATTCGATACCACTATAATGGATAACGTTATCGATATCCAGATCAGCAGCCGGCTGCGTTGTTTGCCTATCGGCAGTTTGAATATCGGAAGTTTGCATATCAGTACGCTGGACATCAGTGATAGGCTTGAGTGGTTCTGTCCCTTGCTCAAAAGATAGATAATCTGCCAAACCCTCATACTGACTCAGACCAAAGACATGGTGCAGCTCACCCATACGCATATCGGCATCTATGAGCAGCACTCTTTTATTTAGTTTAGCGAATATTTCAGCTAAATTAGCGGAGATGAACGACTTACCAACTTCTGGGCTTTCACCAGTGATTAAAAACACTTTAGCATTTTGGCTCTCTGGTACGGTTGTTGGCGTATTTAAGATAAGTTTTGTTCGCAGGCTTTTAATGGCTTCATAGCTCAGGCTATTATTATCGATATGTGCAAGCATGCGAGGCGCCGCGTTTTTATTCGAGCTAAGCCTAGATAGTGGCGTAGAGCGAGGAATGGTAGCAATAACCGGTATCCCTGTCTTAGACTCGATACGCTCAGGGTCTTTGACGACGTTTCTGATCAGATGCATAATAAAGACTAATAGAGCACCTATTAATGCACCAGACAAAGTCGCCAGCACCATGATAAGCTGCTTTTTCGGCGTGATGGTTCTATTGGTATTGATAGGTAGATCGATGATACGAGCATCACTCACTTCGCCTGCTTTAACGATTTTTAATTGCTCGTAGTTTTTGAGAATTGTTAGATAAATCTCTCGATTAATTCTGACATCTTCTGATAGCGTCAAAAACTCTCTTTGTACTTCTGGTAGCCTGTTAATCGTATTGTCGATCTCTTGCTGTCTGGCATTCAACACTCGTAGTTGGTCGTTTATTTGCACGACTAGTGGATGCTCATTCGTGTAGTAAGTGGTAAGCTCTGCTTTTCTAAGCTTCAGCTCACTGATTTGTGAATCAATTCCAGCATTCTCACTGAGTAGCATTGACGCTTCTTGTGCCACATCAATGGTGCCCGATTTTTCACGAAAATCGTTGAATATCGCTTCTGAGGCTTCAAGGTTTTGTTTTAGCTCTGGAATTTGTTTTTCCATAAACTCGATAGTCTTGATGGTTTGTTCTGAGCTTCGAGTTTGGTTCTGAGTAATATAAGAGCGTACGACTTGCTCTAAGGTTAGGCTAGCCTGCTCTTGATTTAGGCCGGATAAAGACAGCTCGATAATACCCGTTTGATTGCCTCTTTCTTCTACGGTTAAGGCACTATTGATCGAGTCTGTGGTGATTTGCAGCGATTGTTTGGTGATGTTTATAGGGTGATCACCAGAGGGCAAATCATTAACCGTAATCTCGATAAAGCCCTGATTGCTTTTAAAACGATACGCTTGATTAAGGCCGCCTTTAAATTGCTCACTGCCATTACTCAAACTAAAGCCAGTGTCCGTTCTAGATAACATAAAAGGTTGATCTAACAGGTCTTTGGGCACTGTAAATTGGCTTACTTGTACCAAGCCGTCAGCGGTCTCAAGGGTGACGCCGTCAGCGGTATTCATTTGCACACTGGTATGGTTGCTCAATATTCTATCTAGCTGACTCACTGACGGGTCGCTCAACTTAATATCTAAATGTAGTAACTCAACCACAGGCTCTAACACCATGCGCGATCTTATCAGCTCGATTTGTGCCTGAACTGAACTATCATCAGGTGGCAACAGCTCGGCTATATTTGACCCTAGACCAGATACGTTTGTTGTGGTCTCATCAATCTGAATGAGCGCATCTGATTTATAAGTAGGGTTTTCGTAGCGGATATATAACATCCCTATGAGCAGACCCAATATTGCAAACAGCGCTATCAGCTTCCAGCCGCGCAATAATACTAAAAACAGACCTAGTAGCTCATTATCTTTACCCGTATCTCTAGGGGCGCTGTGTCTAGATAACTCTTTTGAATGATTATTCATAACTATATCTTCATCAGTTAGTATTAGTCGTTCAGCTTAGTGCGTTAGCTGAGTGCCCAAGGTACGCTTATCTTTGCTAATTGCTAATTGCTATCCGCACCGTATTATTAACCTCATAAGGATTGGTACTGTCTTTGTCAGTTGGCCCGTCCCACAGCCCTGCTACAGCTCACGCGGCTACCCCTTCTCACCCTCTTCTACCTAAAAGCCTGAAAGCGTGTTGATTGCAGATGTCGATGGTAATAAAGCACTGATGACTCGGTTCCAACGCGTTAGACCTGTCGGATCAACATAGAGAATGTCATTGGCTTGCATCTCGAAACGATTGGCTAGTGCTAAACCGGTGATGGTTTTCATGTCAGCATAATAGATATGAGTATAGTTGTACTGTTGATTATCACGGACGATGTATACCCTTGCCGCGTCAGCTGTAAATGAATTAAGACCATTCGACTCACCTAGTACATGCGCTAAGCTCAGCCCTTGCTCAGGTATAGCAACTGGTGCCACGCGGCCAAACTCGCCCAATACATAGACCCTATTACGGTCTTGACTATTGACATGGATGGAGTCGCCGTTTTGTATGTAGACTTGGTTGGCGGATAAGCCGAGCTGCCGGAGCGACTGTAGTCCTAAGTTGTAGTTTTTACCGCGGCGATTTAAGACGATATTATTTGAATCACCTTCGGTAGTAGCGCCTCCTGCCATAGACAAAGCACTGTATAAAGTGACTGGTACATCAGCAATAGGATATTCGCCAGACTTCGCAACTTCACCATCGATAAAGAATTTGCTACCTAGATAGTTAACCATTTTGACTTGCGGATCTGAGTATTTAAGATAGCGTTGTAACCGGCTTTGCAATGTGGCAGTGAACTGCGGCACACTCATACCGCTTGCTTTGAGGCGGCCTATCAATGGAAACTGAATAAAGCCTTGCTGATCTACGGTCAGACTCGAGGTTGATTCACTGATGTTGGGATAGTTAGTAAGAGCAATACTCATAACATCGCCTGCTTTAATCCGATAGCTTATTGGCGCTGAGGTTTTGATTAAACGAGATAAATTATTATCGAGTACGGGTACCTGTTTGGCTGGCAAATTAGCTATAGTCAATGGCTCCACGTGAAAGGTCATACCATTTTCTGCTACAAAAGCACCGCTAGGTGGCAAACTGCCCACTTGCAGTCCCGAGTTAATACTGGTACAACCGGATATAGTACCTAAGACCAATAAGCACATTATCGTTAAGCGCTGGAAAAGATGAATACGCATAATGAGACCTTTATTAACTGAGCTATGCCAAACCTAAAAACAGTTTCATTGCCATTCAGAGCAGCTATGTTTATGGCATTATCTGTCACCCTCTAGCAATCTGCTGTTACCCGCTTAACAAAACAATTATATATAAATAGTTGAATATATATATCTAATTATAGTTATATAGTATTTATCTGAAAAATACAACAAAACTTCATTATTAATTTAGAGATATGTAAAGGTAGTCAAAACTTCTAAATAGCTAGGCTAGGTTTTTAACTTACAGAAAGTAGTTATACGCCTGGTTGAAATAGAGGCCTATACATGGTCAATAACTGCTAAGCTACTAGCAAGTATGGGGTTTAGCTTGTGAATATTATTGACTGTCGTAATAATCGCTGAGATAGCATTATAGTCAGGCACAGAAAAGCGGCCACTGATATGATATCAATGGCCGCTCTTTTATGTTATCTAGTGATAATGACATAAGCGCTAGAGCAAACAATGTCCACACTTATAAAGCTTCTGTTCTATAAAAGCTCTTATTTAATAAGTCGCAAGCTCAATACCGACACCAACACCGACATCGGTTGACTCTACATCTGAATCTACTGCCCATAGTCTTGTGCTGACTTTGGTTAGCGGCTGCAGCTGGTGCTCCCATGCAACATCGACAGCGGTGAGTTTATCCGTCGTTGGATAGGCTTGGTTAATCGCTTCATCGGCTTGGTTTACCTTCGCATGCTGCAGCTTGGCATTGATAAAGTTACGCTCATCAAGCCATAATCTACCGCCTACAGAGATGCTCTCAGCATCACCACCAAGCGCATAGCCTAACGGATAGCCCTGCTGATAGTAGCCGTCAGTGTAAGTGCTATGGTCATATGAAATCCCTCTGACCTCACCGCTGGTACGCGTATCGGTATATTCAGCATAAAGCTGATAGGGCTTACCGTAGGCAGATGAAGCATAGTCAGCACCGGCCAGATACATATTTTTGGCAGGTAGGCCGCCCGCTTCGTCTTCACCAATATACTGACCGTAGACGCTAGCCGGAACATCAATCAGTGAGGCGAGCTTGAGTTTGGCATCAAAGCCGCCTAATTGGTTGGCTGGATCGCCACCATCACGACCACCATTATCTTTGGTACCTAATATGGCATCACCAAAGGAGCTTAAACTTTCAGGTCGACCCTCGCCGCCCCACATAAAACTACGTGAAGCGCCGACTTCTAACCAAGGCAATGGGCTAGCGGTTAGACGCGCGCCAAATAGCTTAGCGTCAGGAACCGCATCATAATCATCAAGCTGACCGGCAAACAGCTGATATTGCCAAGGTCCGACCCAGTTTAGATACTTATAATCAGGCGCAGTTTGCTGATCACGCTGCATAGTAAAGCCGGTCACCGGGATGCTAGCATCACCGCGAATCAGGCTACCGTCATGCCCAGGACCCCACCAAGTCGGAATCTTACCAGCGACTAGCCATTGATTAGCAGCCATACCCGCCAGATAAGACCCCTCAAAGCTAACATCAGAGTCATCATCGATCAGCTCGTCATTCTTGACATTAGCCTGCAGATTGAACTCCCAATTGGCTTCGCTCAACCCTACCGAGCCACTAAGCTGTTGTCCGGCGAGCTTATCCTCGCCAAAGCTCTGGGGCAGCTGCTGACGATCGGTCTGTATAGAGAGCTCGCCAGTCGCTTTAACTAAGGACTCACGGTCTTTATTAAGACGGGTTTGGATAGACTGCACGACTTGCCGCTGCACAGGCGTAGTTAACTGGGCGCCCAATAGTCCGCGTTCAATCTCATTAGCCGTCAACGGCCAAGTGCTGGTACTGATCTGAGTGACGCCTTGAGTGTTGAGCCAGTCGATATCAGCCTTTAAGCGCAAGTCATTCATATAGAGGTTTTGCGCAGTAGCGGTTGTGGCTAGCATAGAAGACATTGTTACGATACTGGCAGTTAATGCCGTCATTAACTTTTTATTCATAAGGGTCTGCTTTTATAACAAGGTATGATAAATAATAGCTTAATAATACAGATTATACTTAAACAGCATCAGCCATTTTGGTAAATACTTGTTCGATAGCTTGCACAGTTTGTTCAATCTCTGACTCAGTCAAAGTTGGATGTACTAAGAACATGAGACTCGTCTCACCCAATTGTTTTGCGATTGGTAAAGGTTCTGCTGGCCGCAGACCAGTATTATCAAAGGCTTTTTCACGGTAGACTTCAGAAGCGGAGCCGGAGAAGCAAGGCACTTTTAATGCATTAATCTCCGCGATAATACGATCTCGCGACCACCCTGCTGGCAAGTTCTCTGGCTGTACATATACATATAGTTTGTAATAGGCATGTGTACAATCAGCAAACTCTGGCGTTTGCTCTAGTCTAGGTACAGACAAATAGCCTTTCTCCTGCCACCTTTCACAAGCATCAAGGATAGCATGGGCATTGGCCGTGCGCTTAGCGGTCCAATCCTGCATACGCTGTAGCTGGATACGCCCGATCACCGCTTGCATCTCAGTCATACGCCAATTGGTACCGAAGCTTTCATGCAACCAGCGATAGCCGGGTGGATGCTGTGTCTCATAAACCGCAGCGTAGCTTTTGCCATGGTCTTTATACGCCCACATTTTGCGCCATAATTGCTCATCATTAGTGGTGACCATACCGCCTTCACCACCGGTGGTCATGATTTTGTCTTGGCAAAAGCTCCACGCACCGATATGGCCGATACTCCCCACGCTACGACCCTTATAAGTTGCACCATGCGCCTGCGCGCAGTCTTCAATCACGTATAGATTGTGCTTATCTGCCAGTGCCATAATGCCGTCCATATCGCACGGCCAGCCAGCCAAATGCACACAAACGATGGCTTTAGTTTTGTCCGTCAGTACCGCTTCGATCGTCTCAGGAGTGATATTGCCCGTAGCTGCATCCACTTCGACAAAGACAGGCGTCGCGCCAGCATTGACGACTGATGAGATACTGGCGATAAAGGTGCGCGGCGTCACGATGACTTCATCACCTTCGCCAATCTCTAACGCTTGTAAGGCTACATCTAATGCTAACGTACCATTACCCATAGCAATAGCGTAGTCGCTGTCTGCCCAAGCGGCAAACTCTTTTTCAAACTCGCGCCCCTCTATGCCGGTCCAATAGTTTACCTTATTAGATAATAGGACTTGACTGACAGCATCGGCTTCTCGCTGGGTGAAGCTTGGCCAAGGTGAAAAGGGAGTGTTTAGCATAAGGTTCTCAATTTTTTATAATAAGTCGTAAGACTTATAGTGTACTGGTTTTTGCAAGTTATTTACTTAAAGGTCGTGCTGGATTACCTACTACTATGGCTCCGGCTGGCACGTCTTTGGTTACTACGGCACCCATACCGACGATAGCGCCTTTACCAATAATTAATGGCTTATCAGGTGTGCCTTGTTTGATAACTGCTCCTGTGCCGATATAGGCATGGTCGTGAATATGAATATTGCCGTTGCAGCTGACTCGCGGGGCAAAGGTCACATAGTCGCCGATGATGCAGTCATGTGAGATGTAACTATAGGTATTGGCATGAAAAAACTTACCAATCTTAATATTTATCTTTAGGCAAACATGGCTACATAAAATACTACCTTCTGAGATTTCTACCGTATTCTCATCTAAAACGACAACAGTCTTAGAACTCACTGCGATATTTCTTATATTATCTGCAGCTAATCTATTAGATAAAAGCTCACGTACCTGACTATTGGCTATAGCGATAGTTGCTTTTTTATCAATAGATGGATGTTCCAAGAAATCGCAGTATGTTAATACTTTATGACCATTCAATTCTGTCGAGTCACTATTATCGTCAATAAAAACAAAGTTGCTAATATCTAAGTCAGGATATTGTAATTTTAATAATGGCATGATTTGTCTACCAAATCCACTTGCCCCATATACACCTAATAATTGGCTCATATTTAAATCTTCTATTTATTACCAGTAAACTTGCTCATTGTCACATCTTCACTAGCATTTATATCGTCTTTGACTAATACCTTTTTGACGGTTTTGAACAGTATCTTAATATCTAGCCATAGCGATTGATTATCCACATACCAAAGGTCAAGCGCAAACTTTTCATCCCAACCAATAGCATTGCGCCCATTGACCTGTGCATAGCCTGTAATACCAGGGCGCACGTGATGGCGGCGTTTTTGCTCATCATTGTATAGTGGCAAATACTCCATCAGTAAGGGACGCGGGCCAACCAAGCTCATATCACCTTTAATCACATTCCATAACTCTGGCAATTCGTCGAGGCTAGTATTACGCAGCATTTTACCAAATGGAGTCAGACGATCCTTATTTGGTAGTAAGTTACCTTCTGAGTCTCTACAATCTGTCATGGTTCGAAATTTTACCATGTCAAACGGATTTCCATTCAGTCCGGGGCGTGTCTGACGGAATAGCACTGGCGAGCCTAAATTTTTCTTTACCTTATATCCAGTGATAACATATACAGGAGATAATACCGCCATTGCGGTTGTAGCAGCTGTTATATCAAATAGACGTTTTATCATATTTTACTCAATTTATATTTGCTAGATAAAATTTCAAATAACTATCCCACACTTCTTCTTGATCGAAATTTTCAACAACCCAATCTCTTGCACCAGAATACTTTTGCTCGAAATCATCATCATATACTGATTCAGTAATAGCCTGCGAAACCGCCGATATGTCTTGAAAATTGAATCGCTGACCACTAATACCATCATTTACGCTGTCTTTAACACCAACTACGTCGTATGCAAAAGTTGGTATTCCACAACTCGCAGCTTCAACAGCAACATTGCCGAAACCTTCTCGATGACTTAAAAACAAGTGCAGATCGGAGCATTGAAAAATCTCATAAACTCTTGGTGTATGAGGCAAATAGTACCCCTGATGTCGCTCAGTTATTTCTTTCACAATCTCTCTTGCCTTATCATCTTCAAAACTACCTACAAAAACGAATTTAAGGCGTTTATCTTTCAGTTTTTCTGCTAGTAACTTTATGTCTCTTATACCTTTATCAATACATATCCTACCTACAACACAAATCAAAAAACTTTCCCGAGGCAGACCTAACTCAGCTCTCAGTCTAAATTTTTCATCTGAATTTACTGGATGAAATACAGATGTGTTTACTCCATTAAAAGACCCCTGCTTAATAACCTTACCAGTTTTATTATCAAGGATTTTGTCATCAATATAATTTTGGAGTAATGATTTTGAAACAAATACAACTTTATTAGAGAGAAAAAAGCTTAGTTGGTCAAAGCTTTGAAAAATTAGTTTCTTTAAACCTGTAAAATTTTCATATACCCTGCCATGTACTACTGCAATCTTTTTGCTCTTTAAACTGAAAGCCCCGGCAATGCTACCCAGTAATAGAGCCTTAGGTGTTGAATATACTATAAGATCAAAATAATCAGACCTCAGATAACGTATAAGGAAAATTAACGATCTAGCATCTTGAATTGGAGATGGCTTGCGTTGGAATTTTGCATTAATAACCTTACCTACTCCACGCTTCCTTAATAGTTCTAATTCTTTATTACTACCACCACTAATTAAAGTAATATCAAGGTCAAAGTGATCTCTAAAGTACTCTAGTTGACCACGACATAAAACATTAAATGAAATAGCATCAGTAACTATGAAGCATATTTTCTTAGTCAATTTAATTATCTCCATTTAAATCGGCAACAGGAATATCAATACTTTTTATATATTCAATTTCATCTTCAATACGTTTTTTCTCTGACTTAGAAACTGACGTTGCATTACGACGATTACGAGCTACTTTGATAGCAGCATCTGGAAAGAATCTAACTAAAAACGTTTTTACTAAATTATTAACAAGAGCTTTTGATTTAAGCTTTAAATCAAAATTATTTTTTGCATCCGCAATTATAGTATGGCGCCCCATTTTATACGCAAGTAATAGTTGATTTTGCGTAACGTTGCCGTCTTCACGATAATAATAAAGTGGCTCTGGGATAAACGCTACATTTAAATCATTCTTAGAGTATGAACGTACCCACAGATTTGTATCTTGAGATTTAAGCATGCTCTCTTTGTAAGGGTTACGTTTAAACCATTCACGACGGCCCAATAAGGAGGCATGGACGATACCTGAATTACCAGATAAAAGCCTTTTACTGGTTATCGTGTGCTCGGAAGTGATACATCGAATACCTAAAGCTTCATTTTCATTATTTAAAGAGCACAGCCCCGTTGAAATTAAATCTATACTTGAATTAGCGTTTAATAGTTTAATCTGCTTTTCTAAGCGTACAGGAGACATTAGATCATCTGCATCCATACGCGCAATCAAATCGTACTTGGCAAGCCCAGTTAACTGGTTAAGACGGGCAGCCAATCGACGATTTTTACCATCTGAATAGACGATAACTCTAGGATCATTTATCGATCGCGCTATTTCTAATGAGCGATCTGTAGAACCATCATCAATTAAGATAAGTTCCCAACTTTTATGAGTTTGTGCAAATACGGAGCGTACTGCATCTAGTAAAGTAGATTCAGCATTATAAAATGGGATACATATAGAAATAGGTGTTTGTTTCTCATTAATCATATAAGCACCAATTATATATTATATAGATATTCAGAATTTCTATGATGATATATCATATAAAAAATTCTGAAATACTAGATTATAAATTTAGCAAAACTAACAGACGGCTTTAATTTGAAAATTCTGTAAAGTCAGAAAACAAGACATGAATTAGCTTTCAACCTTTATTGTTAATATACTTTTAAAACCCATCAAATTGTCATATCCAAGTAAACTTTGCCGTTATAAAACATCATTCCTAGTACAGTTATTTTTAGTCTAAGATAAAATCCAAATATGCTTTGCAAATTTTATCTTTGCTTAACCGCTGGCGATAATTGCTAAAATCACTTACGAACTCTTCGCGCAGCAGTGGCGATTGCATAAGTAATCGCAGCTTTTGTTCGAATAATAACTGGTTGTCTTGCTCGATTAAAAAACCATTTTTACCATCATCAATCATTTCCGATGGACCGGCTGTACAATCATAAGCTATGACCGGCAGAGGGGCTGCAATGGCTTCACTCAGTACATTTGGGAAACCTTCTGACTTTGAAGTAAAAGCAAAAATTTTGGCTCTATATAAGTATTGATCGATGTCATTAATAACCCCTTTTAGATGTACTCTATTTTGCA
The DNA here is from genome assembly GCF_022129275.1 of Psychrobacter sp. Ps3. NCBI lineage: Bacteria > Pseudomonadati > Pseudomonadota > Gammaproteobacteria > Moraxellales > Moraxellaceae > Psychrobacter > Psychrobacter sp. Ps3. Next base: position 32,596 of record NZ_JADQAL010000013.1, on the reverse strand, counting down.
CGCCCATTTCTGCAATTTTTATTTCAAGGTTATCCTTTTCAGGACCGTCTCCAAGTATAAAAAGCTTCCATTCACACTTATCATCTGCTTTCACAAAAATATCGATTAATTCATCAAAGTGTTTACTACTTACTAAGCGACCAACTGAAATAATTATATCTTCTTTCTCAATTTCATCTCTTTCTTCAAAATCCTTTAACGGGTTGGGGATAGCAACTACATTTTTATTTAGTTTTTTGCTAATAGCATCTCTCTTAGAAAGGTCAGTTTGTACTATCAAGCCAGAAGCTAATGGATAGACTTTTTTAGCAATAGCTTTATTAGCATAGGAGTAGATCCTATCTGGGCTACTTCGATTGGAGATATAGCACTTATTCCCTGTTATACGTGCTGCAATAATAGACAAAGGATTAAAGACTTCACTGAATGACAAAAATGAAGTTGGCGATATAAGGCGTAATTGTTTACACAAAAACAATAGCACCTGTAGCTTTCCAGATATTCCACCACGGTATTTTGTTCTTGGTGCAATAACCTGAACTCTGCTGTCTAGCTCATATACTGTCTCACCATTTATCAAACATATAATATAAACTTTTATTCCTTCTCTTACCATATAGTTGGCAAATATTGATAGAACTCGTTCCATGCCACCTTTCTGCATTGACGGTGTTACTAAGCAGATACTTTTATTCATTTAAACTTCCTCAAACCTGATTGAGTTATTCTTAAAAGCCAGTATAGTGTGAGCATATAAAATATTGGCATTAAAGGATATAAAAGCATACCTCGATTGATACTTAGTGCATTGACCACTAAGCCTGCATAGACGATTATAAAGCTTACTTTAACATGCTTACCGAAATGCTCCGTTGCAAAGCTATAACGCGCACAAACTAAACCGAATAAGAAAAACACTACTGGGATACCGAAAACTCCAAAGTTAACATATACATCAGCTACTACTTCACTACCTGCACCCCATGTAGGATTTGTTCCTATAAGTATATATGTAAAATAGTGAGTTGTAGTGGTTTGATATTTTGGTATTTCTAAAAGATCTGTAAAAAGTTGTGTAACACCAGGAATAGGTAAGGCTGATGAGAAATTAATAACAAAGCTTTTCCCATATAAGTAAGGATAGCGCGTTGGCACATTATCTAGTGCAGCAAATAAAATCTTATTAGAGCCAGCAAGTTCGGCGCTTGGAATAATAATCTCATCTGAAGAAATTAAAGCCGTATACCCCCTCTCTATAATCCCTTGAGATCCGATATTCTCTGCAATTCTGGTTCTACCTAAACCTAAAATTGTCATCAATAAAGCAGCAATAACCATGGAAACAACTACTGTTTTAAAGCTAAACGGTTTTACATAAACTCCATACAATGTGAAAAACAGCAATACAACACTGATTACCGGTCCTCTGTCACCAACAGATAAAAACATGAGTACAAAAAACAGTAAACTCGCAACATATATTTTATTCGTCGTGAGACTTTTTATGGCATGCTTAATACTTGTCTTTTTTTCAAGCGACAACACAAAGTATATAGTTCTAAGATAAATTGAAAATGTTAACAATAGATAAAAATAACCTGCACCCGCCCCCCAACTTCGTCCTCCATCATAAATTCCTGAAAAAAGAGCACTTCCCGCTACAACTATAAATAGAGCAAAGGAAACTACAATAACTTTGTCAATCATAGGTGAAATACGATCAACAAAAACATTATTCCGTTCAACTTTGCTCAATAGGTAATATTTTTTTTCAGAGACTAAAGTAGTCCCCATAAACCAAAAAATAATAGCAAGTAGACTAAGCCAAGTTGCGTAATTTACGACTTCTATATTTACCCAAGGATGCGGAATGACTTGGTCATCTAAACCTATTGAATATAATAATGAAGACTGAAAGTGAACTATAAAGTATCCAATTAAAAACACTAAATCAAAACGTAGCCAATTCTTGATGTATCTTCTTCTCTTTAAAAAGTAAGAAAGTATTAATATTAAGAAAATTATAGAAAAACTTATATTTAAGAAAGGATCAAAGTTCTCGTGTGTGTTTGGCATAAGCAAAACGACAAAAAAAAGCAGGCAAATATAAAATAGCAACACAATTATTAAATCCTTAATCTAATAAAAATACCTTATAAAAGCTATTTTTGATACTTTCATTAGGTCTAACCTACTAAAATCAATTAATAAAATACGTCTTTATATCGAAATAAATTTCTAGCTCAACGACTAAAATAACTGATATGAAATTCAATTTAAGAGCTATAACTTAATTCCACTATATATGGTCTTATTAATATGTATTACACTATACACTGGCATATAGTTTAAACATTTTCATGATCAAAAGTTGAGCATTTTTTGTTTTAATCTTTTTTTGAGATGACTAAATATATATATAGTTACTTCTATATAACTAAGTTGAGAATGCTTATTTTTCAACTTAATAAAGCAATTAAAATCCAATGCACGACAATAATCATATAATCTAGCTAAAATTAGGTGTTTATAATAAATCTTCTCATCAGATACTGGTAAATCATCTAAATTAAAGTGATAAACATGAGTTTTTTCAACCTTCCTGTTTAAAGATGTTCGATTCTCTGCATCTTTTCTATATGTAGCGGTTGTAGCTGAGCTTTTTACAATCCCCCATTCTCTTGCCAATCTGGCCCACAACTCTAGGTCTTCTCCGTTTGTTAGAACTGTGTTAAAACCACCTACTTTAGAAAAACAATATTTATTAACTACTACTATACTTGTCCATATAATGTTCTCCTTTAATGCTTCTTGAAAATATTTTTCTATTTTAAAAATAGGCGTTTGACGTTTGTGTTTGAACATGACTCTGCCATCAGAGTATTCAAATGATGTAACATAAATCTTTTCGTCTGGAAACAAAGCCATCATTTTATTAATTTCTTCGAGATGATTAACTTCCCATAAGTCGTCAGCATCTAAGAATGCTATCCAGTCATAACTGGCTTCTTTTATGCCACGATTACGTGCTGCTGATACGCCTTGATTTTTTTGTTGTATTAAACGAATTCTATTATCTTTAATACTTTTAACCATTTTGACGCTATTATCGGTAGAGCCGTCGTTTACAACGACTATTTCGAAATCTTGACAAGTTTGATTAAGCACACTTTTTATTGTGTTTTTTATACTTAGTTCTTTATTGTATAATGGTATAACGACAGTAAACATATCAATTCAACACTCTTACGTAAGTATAGTTAAAAATAAAATATCACTAATTTTTATGTATAATTGATTTTAATGTTTGATATAAGTTTTTATCAAAAGCAAATATTACTAATAGATATAAAATTATGAATGTAGTAGAAAATAAAGATGCTATTAAGAAGTCGTGTTTTAAATATGACTGAGAATAAAACTTAATAGGATAAAGCATTAAAAACACAAAGCCACCTATAACGAATAAGTGATAAATATCTTTTATTTGCTCTTTTATTGAATATAAAATAAGTCTACCACTATAATGCATATCAATTATTACAGTTATATAGAAGAATACAGTGGATGCTATAACGAGACCTATTACTTGAAAAGGCAAACCTATCAAAATAGCAATTACACCTAAAGATTTTTTTGCAATCTCTAGCTTTAAAAACAAGTCACTACGCCCTTTGACCTTTAGTATATTTAAATTGTATGAACTGACTGGCCTTACTATAGATGCTAGCGCCAAAATCTGAAAATAAAGTACTGCAGGTAACCATTTTTCACCGAATACAAACCTGAAACCCTCTTCTGCAACTAATATCAAGGATAGCATCACAGGTACAACGCATAGAAGTATGAGCTTCATAGTCGTCCGATAAACTGACTTTAAGGCCAAATCGTCGTTAACTTTTGAAAATAAAGGGTAAGTTACTTTCCCAACTACAGAACTGATTTGGTTAACTGGGAAAAGACGCATTGTCTCTGCGTGATTAAAAAAACCAACCGCTGCAGGAGAGAAAAATCTACCTATAACAATTCGGTAAGCATCATTATAAATTGTATTTAATAAGGATGATAAAGTTAGCTTATATCCAAATTGAAAATGATATTTAAAACGGTTTTTATCAAATACCAGAGAAGGGCGCCAATCAACAAATAACCAATACTGAACTGTAAATGCAATAGCTCGTATTAAATTCAACCACACTAGACTCCATACACCATAACCTTTATACGCCATAGTCACCCCAACTATAGCTGAGATTATAGTAGCAGGAATTTCCAACTTCATTTGCAGCTTAAAATTCATTTCTTTAGTAAGCTTGGCAACGTGTACTGCTACTAAAGCTTGAATGACGAACGTTAAAGCGAAAAGACGTACTATATCTGTAAGTATATTTTGATTGTAAAAATCGGCAATATGAGGTGCAGAAAAATACACTACCCCATATATTATAAAACTCACTATAATATTAGTTACGAAGACTGTAGAATAATCCAATTGATCAGGGTTTTTAGTACGAATTAGTGAGCTTGTCATACCTCCATCCATAAGAGCTCGGCCTATGGATATGAAAATAATGACCATGGCTATAAGTCCAAACATCTCAGGCATCAACAGTCTTGCTAATATGACTTGAACTACGAAATTGATAATTTGCACACTAAACTGTTGTACAAAGTTCCACTTAACTCCAGATATCGCTTGTTTTTTAAGACTCATTATAATTCACTATTTATTTAAAATATCAGATCTAAATTATAATTATCCTAAAAACTCAACATACCAGGGCATCGCTTTCTCAATCCCTTGAATAATATCAAATTGTGGCTCATAGTCTAATGCATTCTGTATTTTAGTAATATCAGCCTGACTATGACGCACATCCCCCTCACGGAAGTCTCTATACACAGCATCTTGCGTGTAGTTAACTCCGTTAGCACCTAAATGCTCTTTAAGTGCTAAGAACAATGTATTGAGGGTAGTACGACCGCCCACAGCGACATTGTATACTTGGTTCTTGGCTTCTTCATTAGCAGTCGCTGCCAAAATATTAGCTTGTACCGCATTTTCAATAAAATTAAAGTCGCGACTGGTATCACCATCACCATTAATAAATACTTCATCACCTGCGATCATAGCAGCCGTCCATTTCGGAATCACCGCCGCATAGGCACCATCTGGTGTTTGACGCTTACCAAAGATATTGAAATACCGCAGACCGATCGTCTTAAAGCCATAAGTACGTGAGAATACATCTGCATATAACTCATTGACATATTTAGTCACCGCATACGGAGATAAAGGATTACCGATATTTTCTTCAACCTTAGGCAGCGCCGGATGATCACCGTATGTTGAGCTACTAGCAGCATAAGTAAAGCTAGCTACATTAGCATCACGAGCGGCTACCAACATATTTAAAAAGCCTGAAATATTAGTATTATTGGTGGCGATAGGATCAGCGATAGAGCGCGGTACTGAGCCTAGCGCTGCTTGGTGCAGCACGTAATCAACGCCTTGACAGGCTTTCGAGCAATCAGTTAACTGACGAATATCACCCTCTATAAAAGTAAAGCTTTCCCACTGCTCAGCGCTTACTAAACTTTTTACTTCATCTAAATTATGCTGAAAACCTGTGGCAAAATTATCCAAGCCTACGACGGTTTGGTTAAGCTTTAGTAAGGTTTCAAGCAAATTTGAACCAATAAACCCAGCAACACCTGTAATCAGCCATGTTTTTTTATCAGTTAACAGTTCTTGTTTGACTTGTTCATACTTTGACATAATGCTTTCCAATCTTGATGTATGGATAATTTATAGACGAATATCAGTGTCATCTTTGGCAAACAGATACTTCAGATCATACAAGACATGGTTATCACGACCTAGCTCTCGGATGGCAGAGACGCCCATTTGCGCAAACTCTTTGTGCGCAACCGCTAGAATAATGCCGTCGTATTGATTATTACTTGGTTTAGATATTGGTGCTATGCCATACTCATGCTCAGCTTCGCTCGCATCTACCCAAGGGTCATAGACATCAACGTCGATATTGTATTCTTGCAGTTCATGTACGATATCAATAACTTTGGTATTACGTACATCTGGGCAATTTTCTTTAAAGCTTAGACCTAGAATTAGTACCTTTGCGCCCTCTACCTGAATACGCTTTTTGATCATAGTCTTGACCAATTGCGTCACCACATACTCACCCATGCTGTCATTCAAGCGACGTCCTGCTAAGATGATCTCTGGGTTATAGCCGATAGCTTGTGCTTTATGGGTGAGATAGTACGGGTCAACACCGATGCAGTGACCACCGACGAGGCCTGGACGAAACGGTAAGAAGTTCCACTTGGTACCTGCCGCTTCTAAGACTGCTTGAGTATCGATACCCATTTTATTAAAAATAACAGCTAACTCATTAATTAAGGCAATATTGACATCTCTTTGGGTATTTTCAATCACCTTTGCCGCTTCCGCTACTTTGATACTTGCTGCTTTATGCGTGCCAGCAGTGATGATTAAGTTATAAACCTCATCAACTAAGTCGGCTACTTCAGGGGTAGAACCAGCTGTTACTTTTAGGATATTAGTCACGCGGTGCTCTTTATCACCAGGGTTAATACGCTCTGGGCTGTAGCCTGCATAGAAGTCTTGGTTAAAGCTCAATCCTGACACTTTCTCCAACACAGGAATACACACTTCTTCTGTGGCGCCAGGGTAAACGGTCGATTCATAAACCACAATGTCATCTTTTTTAAGTAGACTACCGATGGCTTCTGAGGCTTTGATTAAAGGGGTCAGATCGGGTTGTTTATAATCATCGATAGGCGTAGGTACAGTCACTATAAAGAAATTACAGTCTCTAAGCGTCTGAATATCTGAGCTATAACTCAAATGCGTAGCTTGCGCTAACTCTTCATCGCTCACTTCCAGCGTGTGGTCCGTTCCCGCAGTCAGAGCTGAAATACGTTCAGCGTTGATATCAAAGCCTACTACTGAACGATGCTTACCAAACTCAACTGCCAAGGGTAGTCCGACGTAACCAAGGCCAATTACTGCTATTTTAATGTCATTAATATTTATCATAGTGAATGGTTAACTAACCTCTTTAATAGTCTTATTTTCATTAAACGCTAACTCTTCAGCAGGAGTACCATCTTGATAACCCGCGACAAAATAGCGAAACTCTTGTTTAAGCCAATCAACATCATAGTTCTGCGCTCTTTGCGCAAGCTCGTTCAATGTCTTTTCTATATCCGCCAAAGGGAAGCTAGATTCCATCGCCTGCATGATCAACGGATGGTCGGTATCTTCCACATTGTCCTCACCGATGATCAGCTCCTCATAGAGCTTTTCGCCTGAGCGCAGTCCGGTATAGGTAATCTCGATATCGCCATAGGGATGGGCTTCGTCTTTTACTTCAAAGCCGCTTAATTGGATCATACGCTTTGCTAGATCAACGATTTTTACCGGAGCGCCCATATCGAGGACAAACACTTCGCCACCTTTTGCCATTGCCCCTGCTTGAATCACTAAGTTTGCCGCTTCAGGGATCGTCATAAAGTAACGTGTGACATCTGGATGAGTCACGGTTATCGGCTTACCTTGCGCGATCTGCTTAGTAAATACCGGCACGACTGAGCCTGAGGAGCCGAGTACATTACCGAAGCGCACCATACTGATGAGGGTATAATTATTATTGGGATTGTTCTTTTGGCTAAGCGCCTGACAGACTAGCTCTGCTAGACGCTTCGTCGCACCCATAACATTAGTCGGTCTTACCGCTTTATCAGTGGATATCAGGACAAAAGTCTCGACCTTAGCCTCGATTGCAGCGCGGGCACAGTGATACGTGCCCTTACTGTTATTTATCGCACCTTCAAAAGGGTTATGCTCGACGATAGGCACATGCTTGTAGGCAGCGGCGTGATAGACGGTCTGGATTTGATAGCGTTTGAGTACGCGTAGTAGATTGGCTTCATTAGTGACATTACCGATGATGGCGATGACTTCAATGCCTTGATAGATGTCTTTGCTAGCCACTCTAGCGATCAGCTCTTGATGGATACTATAGAGCGCAAACTCAGATAGCTCGTAGAGTACCAAAACTTTAGGCTTATTTATAATGATTTGCCGGCATAGCTCGCTACCGATAGAGCCGCCAGCACCAGTGACAAGTACGCATTTATCAGTAATGTTATATCGTAATAAGCGCTCATCAGGCTCGACCGTCTGACGATCTAGTACATCTAAGATATCGACTTTGCGCATACTACTGACAGTGACTTTACCATCGACTATCTCTTCTAGGCTTGGTAGCTCTTTAATTTTAATCGAGATGCCTTCTAGCTTATCGATGATCTGCCGCTTGCTAGCACGGCTAATAGAAGGAATAGCTAAGAACACTTGCGAGATATCGAGCTTAGATACGACCCTCACTAGCTCATCGGCACCATAGATGCGCTTGCCTAACACATAAGCACCAGTAAGCTGAACATCATCGTCAACAAAAGCCACGACATTATACTTATGAGAGTTCCTAAGGCCTTCTAACAGCTCTTTACCTGCCTCACCTGCACCATAAATAAGTACATTATCAGATTCATCATTGAGCTGACGCTGCGGCCGCTGACCTTGCCAACGTGCAAGTAGCTCGCGAATAGTTAAACGACTATTCCAAAGCCAAATAAAGAATAGAAAGAGGTATAGAATAGGTACGGCACGCGGCATACCGGGTATTAAATCAAGATAAAGTACTCCTTGTGCGATGACAATCAACAGCAAAAATAGCTGTAGCACTTTACCCATGGCTGAATCAAAGAAACTACGGGCAACACCTTTATAAAAACCTATAAGGTATAAACCAATCACCGGAACTAAAGCATACAAACATAGCGCAACTGGGCTAATATGATTGCCCATATAACCGTAGCGTGCTGCAATAGCGAAATATAAGCATACCGCTGACATCATAAAATCAGCCGTCATCAAGATAGCTTGCTTAGCGCTGCGCGGTAGCGCTAGTAGATACTCAGCAACCCGTTGCGACCAACTAGTCACTTCTTGGTGCTGCTGAGTGCTAGTAGGCTTGGATTCTATCGACATAATGGACAACTATTCTATTTATACTTTATAGGCTTAGTTAAATATTCACAAAACCATAGTTAGCTATTATTACCATAGGCATAGCTATAGTGATAACTATATTTACTCATCAAGCCCTGTTGTACATCATTAAGGACAATACCATCGACTTGAATACCAGCTTTATGCATCTGCTTGATTGCATAAGTGACTTGCCCTTCTATCGACTGATCATAGCGTGTGACCATTAGTACTCTATCCGCGTAATGCGACATAACCATCGCGTCTGAAGCGGCTAAGATAGGCGGCGAATCGATAACAACATAATCGTAGTGCTCATTGAGCTCGGTCATCATCTGCTCAAACTTATCACCTGAGAGCAAGGATGATGGGTTCTTAGGATGCTGTCCACGCGGCATAAAGTCGATATTATCTATAGAGGTCGGATGTATAACCGTAGCTAACTCAATGTGCCGCGCTAAATAATCCCCTAAGCCATTGTCAGGCGTCATATCGAACATTCTATGCAGCTCACCTAAGCGCATATCCGCATCTATGATCAACACCTTTTTATCGAGCTGTGAGAATACTTCAGTTAAGTTAGCAGAGATAAATGACTTCCCTACCCCTGGGCTCTCACCAGTAATTAAGACGACTTTAGCACGTTCACCGACTTTGCCGACTACTGGCATACCGAACATTAAGTTCGTTCTTAAGCTCTTTATCGCCTCGTAGCTCAGGCTATCGTTATCGGCATGGGCCAATAGACGATTTTGTGATTTCTTATTCTTTCGTAGTCTGGTTAACAGTGGCGAGCGCGGAACCGTAGCAATTACTGGTACACCGGTCTTAGCTTCAAGACGCTCAGGATCTTTAACCACGTTTCGTAATAAGTTTTTAAGCAGCACTAACATAGCTCCTAGCATGCCACCTAATAACAGCGCTAAGATCATGATTTGTAGCTTTTTAGGGGCGATAGCGTCAAAGGTGTTAATAGGCAAGTCAATAATACGTGCAAAGCCTGTTTGACCTGCTTTGGCTATTTGTAGCTGTTGATAGTTCTTAAGTAGATTTAAATAGATTTCTCTATTTATCTCGGTATCTTGTGATAGTTTTAAGAACTCACGCTGCACTTCTGGTAGGCCGGTAATGGTATTATCAATTTTTTGCTTGCGAGCATTCAATACCGCTATTTGCTCATTGATTTGAATAACTAATGGATGCTCGTCAGTGTAATACGTTGTTAGATCTGCTTTTTTTAGCTTAAGCTCACTGAGCTGTGTGTCAATTTGAGAGTTTTCTGCTAATAAAATCTCTGCTTCTTGGCTGACATCGATGGTACCGTACTTAGTTCGAAACTCATTGAATTCTGCCTCAGAGTCTTCTAGTTTCTTTCTCAATACCGGAATTTGAGTCTCCATAAACTCAAGCGTTCTAGTGGTATCTTCAGTGCCACGAGACTGGTTTTGACCCACATAAGATAAGACGATTTCTTTTAAGATAAGACTGGTCTGTTGCTGGTTATTACCTGTCATGGACAGTTCAATAATACCAGTCTGTTTACCCTTTTCAACTACCGATAGCGCGCTATTTATTGTATTGGTAGTCTTTTGTAATGATTGTTTAGTCAGACTAATAGCATGACTATCAGCAGGTAAATCGTTTACCGTAATCTGGATCTGGCCATCCGCCCCTTTGAACTGATGAGGTTGGTTAAGCTGACCTTTGAACTCATCAAGCTCATTGCTAAGCGTAAAACCCGTTTCAGAGCGAGTGAGAGTAAATGGCTGATTTAGATAGCCTTGCGAGACATTGAATTGACTGATACTGGCTTGGCCGTCTGTCGTAGTTAGGGACACTCCTTCTGGCGTATGTATAGCGGTATTTGTACGGTCATTGACGATTCTATCTAAAGCGCCTACTTCAGGATCAGCTAAGCGGATACGTAGATGTAGCGAGTTAATCACAGGCTCTAGCACCATTCGAGAACGGATCAATTCAGCTTCCGCCTGCGCTTTGCTGTCTTCAGCACCGATAAGCTCTGAGATATCGCCGCCAAGCGCTGATATTCCTGATGACTTTTCATCGATCTGTATTAAAGCTTCAGATTTATAGGTCGGATTGACATAGCGACTATATAAGATACCAATCAATAGTCCCAATATGGCAAAAAACAGTATAGTCTTCCAACCACGCAATAACGCTAATAGTAGCGCCATTAGGTCGATTTCATCGTCTTCTTTTTCGACAGCCGTTTTGGCACTATTTTGTGAATCTATAGTCATAACTTTGGGTTCATCATTTTAGATTAGTAGCTCAATATCAGTAACTCGATATCACTTAGTTAGGGGTAAGCAGTTAGCTAATTTTATCAGCCCAAGGTTTTAGGCTATCAAAGATATCTTGCCGCGCCTTTTCAAACACAGCAAGATCATGGCGATATGGATCAGCGATGTCTTTGTCAATCCAATGCCCAATACGGAAAGTCTTACCACGGCAATGCGGCCAACGATCCTCAATCCATTTGCTTTGATTATTAGACATCGTCAGAATCAGATCTGCTCGCTTCACTAGCGTCTCATCAATCTGCTTGGCGATATGCGCAGACATATCTATGCCCAGCTCTGACATCACTGCCAAAGCGTTAGGATCAGCGCCATTACCGACTACAGCGGAGAGCCCAGCAGAGTCGATTGTCTTATTAGGGTACTGCTGCGTAAGAGCCGCCTCAGCGATAGGACTGCGACAAATATTGCCTACGCAAACCACCAAAATATTATCAAATGCCATAATATTTGCCACCTATAAGCTGGAAACGCTTCTAATTGCTGAGGTTGAAGGAAGGAGTGAGTTAATAACACGATTCCAACGCGTCAAGCCAGTTGGATCCACATAAAGAATGTCATTCGGCTGCATCTCGAAGCGATTGGCTAGTGCGAGGCTAGTCAGACTTTGCATATCAGCATAATAAATATTGGTGCGCTGGTAGTTTGGATTGTCACGGACTACATATACTTTGGCCGCATTAGCAGTAGCAGAGTTCAGACCTTTAGATCTACCTAACACTTGCGCTAGGCTCAGTCCTTGCTCTAAGATAGGCACCGGCTCAATTTGACCAAACTCGCCTAACACATAGACGGTGTTTCGATCTTGGCTATTAACATGAATAGAGTCGCCGTCTTGGATATAGATCTGATTACCCGAAGCGCCTATCTGCCGTAGATCGCTTAAACCGATATTATAATTACGGCCATTACGGTTTAGCACGATACTGTTTGAATCGCCAGTCTCTGTGGCGCCGCCCGCTTTGGAGATCGCACTATATAATGATACAGGCGCATCATCAATAGCAAACTCGCCAGGCTGTTTGACTTCACCATCGATAAAGAACTTATTACCGCGATAATTGATAATCTTTACTTGTGGATCAGAGTATTTCAGGTAGCGTTGCAGTTGACTTTGCAAGGAGGCGGTAAATTGCGGTACGCTCAATCCTGCCGCCTGAACTCTGCCGACTAATGGAAACTGCACAAAGCCTTGTTGATCTACTGGGTATCCTGCAGATGCAGGACTATTACTATTTCCAGATGAAGCGATATTCATATCTGGATAACCCACTAAATTAATAGCTAAGATATCACCCTGAGAGATACGGTATTCTTTTTTCTTTGAGCTCGCTATAAGCTGATAGATGTCATTCGTAGGACGGCTGACTTGCGGAGGCGGCAAGGTCGCTAAGTTGAGCGGCTGTATATTGAACTGCAAACCGTTTTCGGCAGTGAAGTCCCCTACCGGCGGCAAATCACCTGCTTGCAAGCCTGGATTGATCGTCGTCGTCGCGCATCCTGCAGACCATAAAGTCATGAGCAATAAGCCCGAGGTGCTTAATAGTTTAAAGGATTGGCGCATAATGAAGACCTTTATAGAGCATGATGACAGATAAAAAGTATAGATAACAAGGATATATTACTAGTTTAGTAAGGCATTTATACTATAAAAAAAAAGCCATAATAACATAATTGGTTAAAATTTCATCTATTGTTATTATTTTTGTTCACTTTTATGTACACCAGTTTGCAGATATTATAGTCGCTGACTACTGCTTTGTCGTTCAAAGTAGCGTAAAATAGCCAATCTAACTTTTTACATTGAGAAATGTACACACTTACCCGATTCAAGGATATATTATGAAAGATGAAAAACTACAAAAAGCACTCGCTCGTATGGGTCTTGGCTCACGCCGGCAGATGGAAGAAGTCATCAAATCTGGGCGCGTCACGGTCAATAATGGCCCAGCCACTATTGGCGATCGCGTCAGTCCAGGTGATGAGATTCGCGTTGATGGTCGTCAGATCAAATACACCAGCGAGAATGAAAAGCGTCGCCGCGTTATCGCTTACTACAAGCCTGAAGGTGAGATTTGTTCAGCGAACGATCCAGAAGGTCGCCCAACTGTATTTGAGCGTCTACCAAAGCTTACCCACGATCGCTGGGTAATGGTCGGTCGATTGGATATTAATTCAACTGGCCTTCTGTTGTTTACCAATGATGGGGAGCTGGCGCATCGATTAATGCATCCATCGAATGAAATCACTCGTGAATATGCGGTACGAGTACTAGGCGAAGTGACGCCTGAGATTGCACGTATCTTAACTTCTGGCGTGATGCTAGAAGATGGTATGGCGCAGTTTGAAGATATTAAGGAAGGCGGCGGTGAAGGCGTGAATAAATGGTATCACGTCAAGCTTAAAGAAGGACGTAATCGCGAAGTGCGCCGTCTATTTGAGTCGCAAGGCCTAAAAGTCAGCCGCCTATTACGTACGCGCTACGGCTCTATTGATCTACCCAAAGAGCTGCGTACAGGTCGTCATATTGAGTTAGACAAAAAAGACATTAACACTTTGACTGATTTAGTTAGCTTGCGCCCGCGTCAAGGCACCGGTCTGCATGGTGCAGCTAAAGAGAAGCAAAAGCGTATTAGAAGTAAACCGCTAAAAGCGCGACGTAGTGACAACCGTAGATCCGATAGCAATGATAATAATGCTAAGTCTAAGCGTAGCGGCAGCCCTGCTAGTAAAGGTCGTAGCCGTAATAACAACCGTTAGATTAAAATACGTTAAACCAAATTAAGCATAAAAAACGGCCATTGATATTAAATATCAATGGCCGTTCTTTTTGTAGGTTATGATTTTAGTTCACGTAAGGTACGCCCCGCGCACTGATTATTGAGAAAAACCCAGCCAATGGTACGTGGAACGCACCTCACAGAAATTGCATCATCTAAGCTAACTTTGACTATCCATGTACTGCTTCATTACGCGCAGATCTTGCAGATGCTGGCTTTGCATTTGCTCAAGCAAGGACTCTAATCTTGATTCAATATTATCTAGCATCGCTTGCAGTAATTGCTGAGCCTCGTCTTGTTGGCTGATTTTAGAATGATTACTGTTTTTAGCATTATCACGATCTGTGTTTTGTTTGAACAAATGATAGTAACTGGCTAGCATCTCCGGTAGTCTCGTGTGTAGTAACTTATGCAGCACAAACTGCTGCTCGGTCATAGTGGCTGTAATGTTTTGCTGCGCTAAGCTCTGCTGATAATCGCTATATACCGCGACCCTATCGTCGATAGCTTGTAGCTGTCGCAGCTGCTGTTGCGTTAAAGGTGCTAAGTGCTTCGGATCCAAAGTAAGCTGACGCCAGCGCATATCTTTAGGTGTTAGCGCTTGATTAGGGTCTTGATAAACCAACACGCCAGGGCTAATCCCAACTGCTTTATGCAGCGCCTGCCAGCCTTTTTTACCAATATAAATGACGCCGACAGTAGTCGCAATGCCTACGCCTATCAGTACACTCATGTCATTTAGCCTTCTATTTCCTTACTACTCTTTGCCGCTGCTTTTGCAAACTATGCCTATTAATAAGGCTATTTTTAGCGCTAAAAAAATCGATTAATAAAATTCCAAATTAATAATTAAACTTGCGACTCACTTTTATCGCTTAGCACTTGCTCATTTATGACTATATCTGAGGCTCTAGCGGTATTGCTTCCAGTAGTAGGAGCATCAAAGCGCTGCTGTAAGTAGCGATTGGTCACTAGTAGTTTCTGCCCGTCTTGATGATAAGAGGCATCGAGCAGGTCATCAAATTGACGGTCTACTGTACTTAACACCTCTAATAACGCCTCTTTACCCGTAACACCAGAGTGTTTTATCTTAGTGGTATCGGCGCGCTGACCATCCAAATCGTGGAGACGACGGTAGTCGGCTACCGCTTGCGGGATATGCTTGTCCATCAAGTTTTGAATCATGATATAAGTTTCGGTCACCGTATCCGTATCATCAATTTTGCCATCATTATTGGTATCGCCATAGATGACTCGTAGCTTCTCGCCTTTTTGATTAATCTTATCGAGTAAGGTTTTGACCTCAGCAGGTAAGCTCTTTTCAGGAATATAACCGAGCTGCGGCATCGCCTTGTACTCAAGCATCTTTGGCGCCGTTACTTTTTTGATACCGCGATAACCCAGATACAATCCTGCCGCCGGTAGCACACCGTAGAGGATGAACATCACAAACATGGCGGTTACTTGAGTCATGGCGGTATCCTTATAAAAGGTGGAGAAATTATCTATATTTTGCTTACTATGTTAGTGAATACAGAGTTAGTGAATACAGCTTAGCTTTGTGTGCGACTTTTGACATAGCGATGAGTCGATGCCAAGCGATTGAGCACGGTTTGATGCAGCTCATCAAGGAGCTCATCTAGCTCGTAATCAACCTCCAAAAACAGATCGGTCAACATATCACCTGCTGTCATACTCCCTTGCACCATAGTGTTCCTTGTTCGATGCGGACTAAAGCGCAGTAGTTGCTCATAATGATGCAGCGCCTCTGGAATGCTTTCATTGACCAGTTTATCGATGACGAACTGGCGCTCATTATGCTGCTGCTGTTGCTCTTCATTCAGCTCATCGCTCCAGTCACGGTAGCGTTTGAGCTTGCCATTGATACGATCAAGGATAGCCACTGCCTCAATAGGCATAGCGTTTAGGGTGGCCTCATCAACCACATCGACAAGTTCGGTCATAATTGGGCAGCGTCCATGTTTGAGATACCATAATGTATCGGGGTCAAAAGGGGGTCGATTGGGCGAGCGCCACTGAGCGCGGTTCGCCAAATAGCGATCGGTCAGCGGCGTTGGCGTACCAATATCATTAACTTGCGCCAATGCAGCACAGATACGCTCAGCGCGTTTAGGCTCAGTAAGCGGCGATAACGCTTCAATATGTTTACGGCTATTGTTAGCACTACTGTCAGCAGCAGTATAATCTTGATCCACGTTACTTGCCGCTTGTTGTACACTTTTGGCAGCCGAAGTCGGCAGGTCATCTTGCTCTTGCCCAAATGACTGTAGCATTCTTGCCAGACTTATTACCATAACTTACCTTTCCCTAATCGCTCATAATCTACCCGCTCAAAGCGCACTTACACTATTGCATTCAACTTTTGAATAGCTTATCTTAACAGCTTTTTTGCCATCTTCCAGTAAGCAAACGTCACCAATTATAGTAAAAAACTAAGCCACTCTTTATGAATATTGCTGATTATTTGTCTGGGTTTTTTCTAGGCTTATCGCTGATTATAGCTATCGGCTCACAAAACGCCTTTGTCCTAAAACAAGGCCTTAAACGCGAGCATGTGTTTCTTATTTGTCTATTCTGCGCTGTCAGTGATGCGCTGCTGATTTCAGCGGGCGTCGCAGGCTTTGGCGCGGTAACGGCTCGTTTCCCGCAAGTAGTGACTATCGCGAAATTCGCAGGCGTAGTATTTTTAGTCGGTTATGGACTACAAAGCCTATATGCTAGCGTAAAACTATCTCATGCCTTGACGACCGAAGGCCAAGCAGTAGGCAGCCTTAAAAAAGCGCTACTACTTTGCATTGGATTTACTTGGCTCAATCCGCACGTCTACTTAGATACTTTGGTGCTCGTGGGCATGGTTTCAACCGGTGCTAGTAGCAAACTCACCTTTGCTGTAGGAGCCGTCAGCGCTTCTTTTGTGTTCTTTTTTGCGCTAGGCTATGGTGCACAGCTATTACGGCCGCTATTTGCCAAACCTAAGGCTTGGAATATACTCGATGCCTTAGTCGGAATACTGATGCTTTATCTAGCGTGGCATTTATACAACAGTTAGCATTTCACAAACCTTTCATCGCCAATATATTTAGCCATAAAAAAACCAAACACACTATCTTAGTATGTTTGGTTTCGATGTGATAAGCGTTGTAAACGTTATCTATTTAAGCATTGTCTAATAACTATTAGCTAAAATAGTATTGATAACCTTTAGTTAAGACGCTTTTTTGTGCTTTTTGGACTTAATAAAGCTTAAGTTCAAAAAGTGCTCTAGCGAATCATCAGTGATATCTAACCAAGGCTCTGGTAGCTCTGGCGCTAACGTACCGGTCAGCGTTGAGCGATAGGCTTTTTCTCTGAATTTCATGATATCTTCCGTTTTATCTTTCTGCCACTGCTTCAAGATATCTGCTTGCTTTTCGACTGCAAATTCAGGATAGTCCGTCGCGTTGTTCAGATCGCGGATATAGGCGGCTTGAAAATCGATCGAATCATTGACCGTTACACATTTAGCGTAAGTCGCGAGCCATTTTTCTTCGTCCGCTTGACGGCTCTCAAGATCCGGTAATTCAATATCACCTAGGATGACATCGCGGGCGTACCATGCTTGCGCGTCAAACATATTAAAGGTGAAGTACTGATCCTGCATACCTAAATAGATAAGCTGCGGGTTTGGCTGCCAAAAGATGCCTTTATAAAGATTGGCCGGATACAGACAGTTATGCGTCTGCAAACGTAATTCATCTGGCAAGAACGGGAAATGGAATAAGTAGCCGGTACACATAATAATCGCGTCAAAGCGCTTACTCGTACCATCAGCGAAATGCGCCACATCGTCTTCAAAATGCGTCACTAGCGGACTCTCACTAATGCCCTCAGGCCAGTCATACCCAAGCGCTTGCGTGCGATAGCTGATAGTGACCGATTTAGTGCCGTATTTATAGCACTGAGTACCGATATCTTCAGCAGAATAGCTACTACCGATGAGTAAGATATCTTCATCTTTAAACTCTAAGGCATCACGGAAATCGTGAGCGTGCAGCACCCGGCCTGGGAAGGCTTCTAGTCCTTCAAAATAAGGCATATTCGGCGTTGAGAAATGGCCTGTTGCGACGACCACATGGTCAAACTCACCGACTTCTTGCTCGCCGGTTTTGTGGTTCATCACCGTCACGGTAAATAGCTTGGTTTCATCATCGAAAGTGACCCAACGCACTGGGCACTCAAAACGGATATATTTTTGGATATTTTGCTTATCGATACGTCCCATGATGTAGTCTTTTAGGACTTCGCGCGGTGGATATGACGGGATAGGCTCGCCAAAATGCTCTTCAAACGAATAATCGGCAAACTCTAAGCATTCTTTAGGGCCATTCGACCATAAGTAGCGATACATACTGCCGTGAACGGGTTCACCGTTTCTATCTAGACCAGTACGCCAGTTATAGTTCCACATGCCGCCAATGGCATTTTGTTTTTCATAACATACAATTTCTGGTAAGTCCTTAGCGCCTGCTAAACGCGCCGCTTCAAAGGCACGTAATTGTGCCAAACCGCTTGGACCTGCACCTAATATAGCAATTTTTTTCTTGTTCAAGATTTACTCCTGCTGATAATAGTGGAGCACTACTATAACATATTTTTATAATTCATGTCGTTAGACGCTCTACTTGGTCATGGATCAGGGGTTTAGAGCAATTGAGCAGACCTTAGCAAACCTCTAAAAGAACGAGATTGCCGAGGGGTTTAAGGCAGGATAATTCGTATGGCAACAGACAAAGGCATGAAGCGTTATCAATCAATATAGTCGAACCACTATTAAAGTGTTACAGCGTTAGACTCGTTTAGCCTACTACTGTAGTACTTGCACTCGTCTGCCTTGTACCACTTTTAATATTGATTGACTATAAGTACGCTGATAATTGAGCTAATAAACGAATTGATAGAATAGCTATAATAAAACAGGAAACAGGCTACGCAGAGCATTGACGATGATTTCGATAGAAACAGCTGCTAATAGCATACCCATAATTCGGCTCATAATATTGAGTCCGGTATCGCCTAATAAGCGGCTAATCCGGCCTGCTGCCATCAGCGCTAAATAACAAAAGATACTGATTAGCAAGCCGGCGATAAGAATAGCGGATATCTGCAAAATACCAGACACTTGCGATGAATATATGATAACCGTTGAAATACCGCCGGGCCCAATCATCATCGGAATGGCAAGTGGTACCACTGCCGCAGCTGTGGTTGGCGGTGCGTCTTGCACATGATCGACATCGAAGTTCTCTTGATCAGGCTTAACAGGATTACCCTCGCCGTTCATCATATTAAGGGCAATTAAAAACACCAAGATACCGCCTGCCAGCTGAAACGAGCCGATGGAGATACCCAAAGCCTTTAGTAGAGTCTCCCCCACTACGGTAAAAAAACTAATAGTAATAAAAATAGTCAAACAAGCAATGCGCGCGACTTTGCGGCGGTTCATCATCGAATAACCGCGCGTCAAATCTAAAAATAAGGTCAAGGCGCTAAAAGGATTAATCAGCACCAAAAAAGCCAAGATAATTTTGATAATTTCAGTATTCACGGCGCGCTCGCTTGTTTTGAATAAACATCGGGCAAAAGATAAGGCCATCGTGCGATTGCAGCGATGACCCCGTGTATTTTTGATGCCATTATTATAGCATGGCAAGAGAGGCGAATTAAATCATTAACTTACCTAGACATATAGTCAATCAATATTAAAAGTGGTACAAGGCAGACGAGTGCAAGTACTACAGTAGTAGGCTAAACGAGTCTAACGCTGTAACACTTTAATAGTGGTTCGACTATATCTAATGATGGCAATAAGCGCTGCTGTACTCCATGCTAACAAGAACAGCTAATACACATCAAGCTAACGGCGGCGGCTTAAGCACTAAAATCCAAGCCGATATCTAGCGCCGTCGTGCTATGCGTCAGATAACCCATGGCAATAAAATCCACTCCAGTCTTTGCTGCTGCTTGCACGGTCTCAGGTGTGATACCGCCAGAAGCTTCAGTCTGCGCGCGGCCTTGGCACATCGCTACCGCTTTGCTCAATGTATCAGGACTCATATTATCGAGGAGTACTAAGCTGACGCCTGCGTCTAATGCCAGCTGCAACTGCTCTAAGGTATCGACCTCCACCTCAATCGGAATGAGATGACCGGCAAAGTCTTGCGCTTGCTTGATTGCCGTTTGGATATCGCCGGCTATGGCAATATGGTTATCTTTGATTAAAATCGCATCATCTAAGCCTAAACGATGATTGCGGCCACCGCCGCAGCGTACGGCATACTTTTGCAGTGTGCGTAGCCCTGGAATCGTCTTACGCGTACAAGTGATTTGCGCCGGATACTCAGCGACGCTATCGACGATTTGCTGCGTGGCAGTCGCGATACCGCTCAGATGGGTCAAGAAATTTAAAGCCGTACGCTCCGCAGTTAACAAATGACGCGCATTACCGCTGACGATAGCGAGCACAGTACCAGCGGTGACGCGCTCACCATTTTGAACTTGAGCGACAAACTCTATCTGCTCATCAACTGCAGCAAACGACAGCCTTGCGACGTCCATACCGCAAATCACCCCTGCTTGCCGCGCCCGAATCTGTAGCTTTGCCTGCTTGTCAGCGGGAATGGTCGCTTGCGAGGTCACATCGCCGCGCCGACCTAAATCTTCTACTAGTGCTGCTTGTACTAATGGCTCAAGCAGTACTTTATCTAGCGCCGGCTCTAAGTGAGTGTTCATCGTTTGGTTTATCCTCTGCTTAAAAAGAGTCAAGTCTCTAAACGCTTATGAGGCGCTAACTACTTAAACTCAAAATGAGCATAAATATAGCGTAATGTGCTTTTATTTTCAATAAAAAGTTTTTGAGTTGGAAATTGAGTTAGGTAAAAGTTACTCAAACTACTTGGGTAGACAGTTACTTGGGTAGACAGCCACTTAAGCAATGAGTAAAGAGTCACTTACGCTTCGGTAGTTTACTATCCATAAGCAGACTTTGTAGTTCGATATCATGGCAAAACCGATAGAGCTTTGCCGGACGGCCGCGTTGAGCGCTACTACTCTCCCCAGTAGGCATGACAAGATTTTGCGACTCTAGTAGACGCCGGAAGTTCTGTTTGTGCAGCCGCATACCCGATAGCGCCTCGACGCTTTGTTGCAGGTGCGATAAGGTGAAGCTATCTGGCATCAGACCAAAGATAAGTGGACGATATTCTATCTTGGCGCGGAGCCTAGATATGGCGGTAGCAATGACGCGGCGATGATCATAATACATCGGCAAGCCTATCTGTTGTGACCAATTGGCGGCAAGCCTATTGGGCTGATAATTCGGCGATTCTGGTACTAAGTCCGCTTCATAGAGCATCTCGTAACGTAGCAGCACATGCTCTGCTACCCAGTCGATTGTATCTGCATCACTAGCATTCGCTCCGTTTTTATGGCTCTCGCTAGTTTGACTGACGCCCCAACATAGCCCGATACGCTTATACCGTCTTTGCCGGATAGCCTCATCTTCTGCATTATCGGCCCACATATATAGCGCCGGTAGGATTAGATTGGTAATAATATCCGGTGTACCTGTTAAGTGGTTTTCCCACGGAAAATAATCGTACCAATCCTGCCAGCTAGCTTGGCTCTGCGCTTGCTTGGCCTGCTGCTCTTGTACTAAACCTAGGTAGCTGACATAGACCAGCGCATGACCATCCTCATTACGCCTATTGGTATCGACGAAGGTATAAAGCTGCTCCAAATACCCTAGCGGCTGCTGCGTTTGCTCCTCCACCCATTGCCGCACGCCAGCTTGTAGCGAGCGATGCAGCGGCATTAAAGGGCCATTAGGTAACAGCTTACCTTGATCAACAGTGAGCACTTGCGCGGTATTATCAGTGATAGTTATCAGTACCGCCACGACCTCAGTAGTGCCGCTACCTTGTTGATGCGCGTGTGAATAGGACAACGTCATAGTGTTATATTTTTACCCTTTAATCATCTTTGTTTATAACTTCCATCAAGCACTAATGCCAATATACCAATGTCATGCAAATGAATGGTTAACCTCTAGCAGTATAACGCGATTTGCTGACTATCCTAGTCTCAGGTTGTAATTCTATCGCTCAAAATGAATGCTCATCTACAGACTACAGAACCACTCTGCATAATTAGCCTATAAAAAATACTTGTATTTATGCTCAAAATGAGCATAATATAAAACCTCTCATTAATTTGACTATCTACTTATTTCTTTTAAGACCAATATTTTTATAATAAGGCACACCCTTATGAACACTTATCCCTACGACGCACCAGTATTAAGCGCTGACAAGCGTATCGCGATACAAACAGGTATCGATTATGCCAAAGCCAAACTACCGGCTGACTTGCCACGCTCCGAGCGACTACAAGTCGAAGCGAACATCAAACAGCTCCTGCTTGAGCATAACGCGGTACTAGTTGCGCATTACTACGTTGACCCTTTTATTCAAGATTTGGCGTTAGCCACCGGCGGCTGCGTGGGCGATTCATTGGAGATGGCGCGCTTCGGTCAAGCGCATAGTGCGCAGACTCTGATTGTCGCAGGCGTGCGCTTTATGGGCGAGTCTGCCAAGATCCTTAGTATGGAAAAGACAGTGCTGATGCCAGATCTGGAGGCGGAATGCTCGCTGGACTTGGGCTGTCCTGTCGATGAGTTCTCCGCCTTCTGTGACGCGCATCCTGATCGTACCGTTGTTGTCTATGCCAATACTAGCGCTGCGGTCAAAGCGCGCGCCGATTGGGTGGTGACGTCCTCTGTCGGTATCGATATCGTTCGCCACCTGCACGAGCAAGGTGAAAAAATCATCTGGGGCCCCGATCGGCATTTGGGCAAATATATCGCGCGCAAGACAGGTGCAGATATGCTGCTTTGGCAAGGCTCCTGCCTCGTCCATAACGAATTTAAAGCAACTGAGCTCAATCAGCTCAAGGCAGAATACCCAGAAGCAAAGGTGCTAGTACACCCAGAATCTCCTGATAGCGTGGTTGCGCTCGCTGATGTGGTCGGCTCAACCAGTAAGCTGCTGCAATCAACTTATGAGCTGGACGCTGATACTTTTATCGTGGCAACCGATCTAGGTATCTTGCATGAAATGCAAAAGCGCTCACCTAATAAGCGTTTCCTCGCTGCGCCGACTGCTGGTGAAAGCGCGAGTTGTAAGAGCTGTGCGTTTTGTCCTTGGATGGCGATGAATGGTCTACTTGGCATTGAGCAATGCTTGCTGAATAAGAGCGGCGAAGTCACACTATCAAAAGAGCTAGCAGCTGCGGCAAGCAAACCTTTACAGCGGATGCTTGACTTTGCCGCCGCAAAAAAACAACGCGTCACTGCTAGCGGTGATATCGTCAAAGACCGTGCACTGTTTAATAATGTGGGAGCCGCCTAATATGAGCGTAGCCGCTAACAGCAAGCCGCTTAATTTAGCCAAAACTCATCCTGTTACTGAGTCTATTCGTACTGAGGTACTGATCATCGGGGCCGGTTTAGCAGGTCTTAGCACGGCGCTGGCGCTACCAAAGTCGCTAAATATCACAGTATTGAGTAAGGCTGCGCTTGAGACTTGCTCTAGCCATTATGCCCAAGGCGGTATCGCTGCAAGCTTAGCGGCGGAGGATAGCGTTAACGACCATATCAAAGACACCTTAATCGCTGGCGCTGGACTGTGCGCCTCCGACAATACTGCCAGCATCTTAAGGTCTGGCAAACAAGCCGTACAATGGCTATGCGAGCAAGGCGTACCTTTTACGCAAGTGGCTAACCCTAGTGATAACGACCATATTGATGTTGATGTTAATGTCAACGCGAATAACAGTGCTGCCTCTTATCTACAGCCCAATCTGACGACTGATAATCTGCATCTGACCCAAGAAGGCGGGCATGGTTGTCGCCGCGTCGCTCATGCAGACGATGCGACTGGTCGTCATATTATGGAAGCTTTGACTGCGCAAGCACATGCCGCTAGTAACATTAGTATTTTGCCTTTTCATGAAGCTCTGCAGTTATTAACGGATAAAGGAAGTAAAGGAGGTAATCGCTGCCAAGGCGCTATCGTTTTTGATCATAATCATCAGCGCCAACGGACTATTGAAAGTCAGGCGGTAGTGATGGCGAGCGGCGGCCTTGGTCAACTCTTCGCTCGTGCTAGCGCGCCAAATGTCTGCGTGGGTGATGGCGTGATGATGGCGTGGCAAGCCGGCGGCCGATTGGCCAATTTGGAATTTGTGCAGTTTCACCCGACAGGCCTGGCTTTAGGTGAGTCGAGCTTCTTAATATCAGAAGCACTGCGCGGTGAAGGCGGACGTTTGTATTGTCCGATCACGGGCCAACGCTTTATGCTAGCGGTTGACGAGCGTGCCGAGCTTGCGCCGCGAGATATTGTCGCCCGCGCTATTGCCGAGCAAATCGCTAATAATGGCTTAGGTTACGTACACTTAGATGTCAGTCACTTGCCCACATCATTTTTGCGTGCGCACTTTCCGCAGATTTATCAAACGCTGTTAGCGTTAGGAATAGACATCACCACTGACCCTATACCCGTCGCGCCAACAGCCCACTATAGCTGCGGCGGTATCGTCACCTGCGATCAAGGTCTAAGCGATGTACCCGGATTATATGCTGCCGGTGAAGTGGCATATACCGGTCTGCACGGCGCCAATCGCCTAGCGAGTAATTCGCTACTAGAATGTATCGTCGTTGGTCATAAAATCGCTAAGCACCTACCACGCTATTTGACTGATCATATCTGGTCGACGCCTACAGTCGACAACCTCCAACCTATCTTACTCTCAGAGGACATTACCTTCCATCAGTCTACTGATACTGATATTGATATTGATGCCAATTCTGATATTGATACTGATGCTATAGCCGCCTCATTAAAGACGCTAATGACCACTCATATGGGCATCGTGCGTCATGCTAAGTCCCTTGAGCGAGCTTTATGGCAACTACAGCAGTGGCAGCAACTGCTCAAAGCTTTTAGCATAAATGATATCAGTCACTTACAAAGCCGAGGTAATCTGAGCGCTTGTTTAGAAGATATAGCAATAACTTCTGAAACTTTATTGCACTTTAAGCTCGCCCGCCAATTACAACTAGCAACTTTAATTGTGCAATCCGCCCTTCAGCGTCACGAGAGCCGCGGCGGTCATTACCGTCAAGACTACCCTACTTTGGCTACTAAACCTTTGGTCAGCGTTATCAGCCCTTGTATTAGTGAGAGACCTTTAAGAATTGGAATAACCAATAAAATCAAAAATATAGAGCTATTTGAAGAAAACCTTACTTATAGTGAGCCTTTATTAGCGCTTGCCCCTATTTAATAGTAGCCTTATCTAGTATAGTAAGTTAAAGGTACAGTATCTTATAGAGTGAATCACTAATGAGCACTGATACGCTATTTGTTATCTTACTTATGCTTACTGTCAGCTCGGTTTGGGCGCTACTGGCGATACCGAAGCTGCGTGCTCGTTTGCCTACGATTTATCTCATCGCGCGCTCTTGGTGGTGGATGCTTGCCGCCTTATGTAGCTGCTATCTTATCGCCAAAACAAACAGCAGTAGCCACCGCTTCGATAGTCATTATCCTTATCAATGGCTACTAGTGGGATTTTTTGTGCTTATCGGTTTGCGCGGTAGCTATGAGATCAGCCGTCTGTGGCGCTCCGAGAGCAAATCACGACTGATTAGTAAGCTACAAGCCCGCGGTCTACAGCCCAAAGCGCTAGCGTTACCTATTTCGCGAAAACAGCTGATAGCAGCAGACTCAGCCAACATGCGTTCTAATAGCTCTTCTGGCTCTCACACCATCAACGATCCTCTGACTGGCCATAACACCCCGCCTTATATCTATCTCAACCTACTAGACGGACTCTTTAGTGGCGCTTTTATTTTGCTTATTGTCAGCTTAGTGTTTTTACAGCAGCTGACTTGGCACCGTAGCCAATACGGGGTGTTGTTGTTTGTATTATTCGCCAGTCAGTTTAATGATATTGCGCAGTATTTATGCAGCAAACTGTTTAAAGGCCGACTGTTCAAACGTGGTCTTGCGCCGCGAATCAGCCCAAATAAAAGTATTGAAGGGGCTTTTTTTGGTAGTTTACTGGCTGCGCTATTAGCCAGTTTTTTAGGGGTTTGGTTGACACCATTTGCTTGGTGGATTTGTTTGCTTAGCGCTTATGGTCTTGCCGTTAGTGGTATCGCAGGCGACTTGCTAGAGTCGGCTTTTAAGCGCCAACATGGGGTCAAAGATACTGGTACGATGCTAGCAGGACACGGCGGCGTGCTCGATAGAGTAGATAGTTTATTAATTGGCGTGCCAATATTCACGGTAGCTTATTGGTTATTAGGGTAAATAGACTTAGCAGACCTTTTTCATTATGGCTATTTATCCAACTTACCGCGCAATACTCGACTCAGCAGCGGTTTAGGTAACTTATTTAACATGTAAGTTAGGTAGTAAAGGCGCTTTGGAAAAACAGCGAGCTCCACCCCTTCATCGATGGCTTTCATAATAAGCTGAAGCGCTTTATCTATACTAATAATAAAAGGCTTATGATCGGCACTACCCTGATTTAAGTCCCGCAGGGCTTTCGTATCTATATATCCTGAGGCAATGCAAGTGACTTGAATATTATAAGGCGCTAATGCCAATCGATAAGCGCTAGCCGTAGCGATCATCGCCCGTTTGCTTTTGGCATAGAGACTAGCGTAAGGATAGTCCATCATGCCTGCGATAGAAGCCATACAGATCAGGCTCGGTTTCGGCTGAGCGTCGTGCATTATCGATTTTGTTGTATGTTTAGCAGTTAGCTGCTGGTGTTTTAACTGTTGACTGCCCCATGCAAATACCTCCTGAAATGCTTGTAAGTTAATCGCTAACATTAAGTCGCTATTGGCCTTGTCAAGCTGATGTACACGCTCATTAAGATAACTTCCCGCACTATAAATCACTCTATCAAAGCGGGTTTGTTCTAATTCCGCTAACAAGCGCCGGCGCTGCTCAGAATCAGTCAAGTCACACGCATAAGTTATGATTTCAGGATGCTCTACGTTGATCTTGGTAATCTTCGCATCATTATGACCGACCACACGCACTTGCCAGCCAATGGCGCTGTGATGTAAAGCCAAAGCTAGACCTATACCGCTAGTACCACCCACGACTATCAACTGAGGCGCGCTTTGATTTTCTGTAGTGTATTTATGGTCTATGGCAGAGGGGCAGGTTTGCATAGTGGATAGCCTTAAACATTTAGCAAGCGGATGGGCGTCTCGCCACTATAGCAGTTTTATCCGCTAAATTTATTCCTCATTATGGTACAATTGCCGGCTTGTAAAAACGATGTGAATGTCCCACAGTCCCTGCTATTTCGAGCCTGCCCTATGCAAAGCCTGATTACCCTCGTTCTTGTTCTTATGCCGATGTTCATTGGTTTTGCCATTCCTTCTAACCCGAAGATGACCGTCTTTGCTGATAAGGGTTTGTCTTATTTGGTGTTTATTATTCTCACCTTAATTGGCATTGAGCTGTCGCAGGTAGAAGGGTTAGGCAGTCAAATAGGTGAGATTGCCCTGTATGTCATTATATTGTCGATATTGACCATAGGTACGGGGCTATTTAGCCTAATGCTCTTTGATCATCTAAAACCTTGGCAAGCTAAAAAACCAGTAGCGAAATCTAAAGAACATCGGGTCAGTATTAGAGGCAGCTTGGCACAAGTGGTTTGCGTCGTCATCGGTATGGTGATTGGGTATTTTTTGCCAGAAGGCTATCTACCGCCTGAGAACACCATGACTGTCCTGCTGATGATTTTGATCTTGTTGGTCGGTATTGGCCTTAAAGGCTCCGGCATTACGCTAAAAGAAGTACTGCTCAATCGCCGCGGCGTGGAGATGAGCGTTATCTTCACTTTTGCGGTGTTGGCAGGCGGACTATTCTTTGCCTTGCTATTTAGCGAAGTATCATGGACCAAAGGCTTAGCACTAGCGTCAGGCTTTGGTTGGTATTCGCTCTCCGCTATCGTCATGACTGAAGCTTATGGCGCAATTTGGGGCAGTGTGGCGTTATTTAATGACTTAATCCGTGAGTTTTTTGCGCTGATATTTATCCCGGTCTTTATGCGTAAATCTCCTTCAGCGTCAGTGGGTCTCGGCGGTGCAACGAGCCTCGATTTTACCTTACCGATTATTCAGCAATCGGGCGGCCTCAAGGTCGTGCCACTAGCGATCAGCTTTGGCTTTTTGATTAATATTGTCTCGCCTGTACTAATGGTGGCGTTTTCGGCGTTGGGGTGAGTTGACTATATATTATAACTAAGCTTGTTGTTACTAGATATCGTGACAACCTGATTGCCAATCATTTGTTTGACAATATTATCAATTGTTTTAAGGT
Organism: Psychrobacter sp. Ps3; assembly: GCF_022129275.1. NCBI lineage: Bacteria > Pseudomonadati > Pseudomonadota > Gammaproteobacteria > Moraxellales > Moraxellaceae > Psychrobacter > Psychrobacter sp. Ps3. The sequence goes on along the minus strand of NZ_JADQAL010000013.1, from coordinate 3,918 downwards.
CTTCATCGCGCAGATGACTGTTAAGGTAATTGATTAAACTCGATTTTTTTGCAGGTCGTGAGCTGACAGGCCGATCCTTAATAGATGCAATAGCGCATTGATATACGGTACGTTGGTCTATCGTCTTTGAGCTTACGTTTTTGGCACTGGTTTTTGTTTTATGGACTGATAAATCATCTAAGGTTGGATAACAAACTTTTTGATTGTTTTGCTTTATCAGTCCTTGATTTTTTAGCCATGTAATAACTAGGTTTACTTGTGACTCGTCATTTTTTTGACGATAGCTGGCAAGTTTTTGTTTGATGACGTTGATTAATCCAGTCATAGTCTTAGCTTTACTTAGTAATACTTTTTCGGCTACTAAATTTAGTACACCCTGACTGTCTGTGTTGTAGCAGAGTTTTTCGTTTTTACTATCGAGCTCTATCAGGCCTTTCTTGATAAATTTATCAAAAACTTTTTCAACGATATTGTTTTGTTCGGCTTCATCAAATTTAACCAAAGCTTCTGCTAACGCGTATTTCTTCATCGCAGAGAGTAGGTTTGATTTATAGCTTGGCAAAAACATCTTGCGATTTACTATGCTATCGAACACCAAAACATAGCAGTCATGAATGATAGATTGAGGCGTTTTTTCTTCACTGATTGGTACTGTAGCGGTCTTCGTATCTATCAGACCATCGCTGTTAGTATCGTCATAGAACACTTCGTTTTGACTGGTATCAACGATGAGTTGAGTTTGTTCTATATCAGCCTCTATCGTGTTCTCTACCTCATAGGCGAGGCTTAATTGATTGGCATCTCCTGCGCGTGTGATGGCCATACCGTCATACACAGTGTTGAGATGCTCAACCAAGATATCGTAACCACTATCTCTTGCCAAAATACACACATCCGCCTGTGCATCGATTTCAGATATCTTGCCAAGATAAAAAGACAAGTAAAAATCTAAAGCGTTTTTACCTGCATGCTGCATCTTGATGATATGTACATTATCGCTGTTGAATTCGAGTAATGCTTCGACCAACCCAAGTGGCAAGCTCTTTTGCTGATGTATGCCCAAAAACAACCATACATGACATTCCTTTGTATCCATGCCCTCAAAACTCTTGGGTTGAATGTTTTCATAATCAATTAAAATATGCTTCATCGAAATACTCTTATTATTTGATTGTCACAACCCTCCCTAAACCCCACTCGCCTGATTTGCAAACAAGCGCATCAATGGCTTGATTTTACTGACTCGGTACATGCCTTCACTGCGAATCTGCTGAATCGGACGCATCTGCGCAAGCGAGCCTGCAAATAACCAATTCAGCGCAGAAAAGCTATGCATCATCAGGCTATTATGCGGTCGGCGTAGACGCTCATAAGTGCGTAACGTTTGCGCGCTACCCCACAAGCTGTTACCGCTGCGCTGATAGTCGTATTCTAATTGCGCAAATAGTTCTTTTACATCGAGCATACCGAGGTTCAACCCTTGGCCTGCCAGTGGATGAACGCCATGCGCGGCATCACCTATTAATACCAGATTATCCGCGATATAGCTTTTGGCTTGCTGCGCGGTGAGCGGGAAGCTGGCGATAGATTCTATTTTGTCGATTGCGCCAAGCTCATAGTTGCTCGCGGCAGCGAGTTTATCAGCGATATAACTTGGTTCTTCTGCTAGTAACGCTAACGCTTGGTTGCGCGGCAAAGTCCAGACCACTGACTGCCAATGCTGCGGGCGGGCTTTATCTTCCTCAGTGATATCCGCTAATGGCAATAGCGCTAGCGTACCTGTCGGCAACATCGCTTGACGTGCCGTAGCCAGGTGCGGCATAGCGGTGTGAATCGCGCAGCAAATCGCGGTTTGCTGATAGTCCAAAGTATCAAGCTCAATAGCCGCATGCTTACGGACAAACGAGCCGCGACCATCAGCGCCGATAAGTAAGTTTGCCGTAATCCTCTCGCCATTCTCCAAAGTCACTTGATAGCCTTCAGCCCCTAGCCAATCCATATTGACTACTTTTTGGCCTTTAATCACCGTGAGATAATCACTAATATCGCTATCATTTAAGCGCTGCCAAAGCGCGTGCTCGATGACTAACGGCTCTACCATACTGCCTAATATATTTAGATGTTCTGTATCACTATCGCCAAATAATAGCTCGCCTAAGCCGTTTAATTGCCAAACCTGCATTTGTGAATAGTCGGCTTTACGGCCGCTAGTCTGAATATTTTGCCAAGCACCTACTTCTTGTAGAAGACCAATACTCGCAAGGCTTAGCGCATAGACCCGCGCATCGCGCTGGTTAAGTAGCTCCTGCCAACTGGCCTCATCGCGATCAGGCGCTGCATCGATTAAGGTTACGGGACGTTTCGCTTGCGCCAGCTTCAGCGCTAAAGTTGCGCCGACAATACCGCCACCGATGATTAAGCTATGGTTATTTTTCATAAATACTTCCTAGATACAATATTTCCTAGATTCAACACTTCCTAGATTTAATAGCTGTCCATACTTTGACTTTGCGTAAAACGAATTAAGACTTAAGTCCCATGGCATAAGTGGCGACTAAGGGCTTGATATTCGGCAGCTTATCAAAAGCCACTAAGGCGACGTTACGTGCTAGCTTAATCGCTGGATTGGAATGGGTAAAGCCATGTACCACTGCATCACAGAAGCGAATGACGCGCTTTTGGTCGCTCTGACGCGCTTTTTCATAGCGCTGTAGCATCTGCTTATCGCCGATATCTGCGCCCTGCTTGACTTGCTCGCTTAGCATTTCTGCCAGGACATGGGCGTCGCGCATACAGAGGTTAAAGCCTTGACCTGCCACTGGATGCAGTGTGTGCGCCGCGTTGCCCATAATTACGCAGCGGCCTTTGACCTGTCTGTCAGCAAGCACTCGCGTTAACGGATAAGCGCCGCGGCGACCGGCTTTGATAAAACTGCCAGCGCGCTCGCCAAACGCTTGCTGCAATGTCGCTAAAAAGTGCGCGTCATCTTCTAGATATTGCTGCTCTTCCCCATTAGCACAGACCCAAACTACCGAACGACGATAGCCTTTTTGATACTTATTATTGCCGTCGCCTTCAGGATCAGTCAATGGCAGGACGGCTAACGGGCCAGCCGGGCTAAAGCGCTCAATCGCCACATGATTGTGCGGCATAGAGGTCTCCACCACGCCGACGATAGCGGTTTGACCATAGTCGTAATCGGTGGTGCTTATCCCTAACAGCTGACGCACTGTCGAATCACGGCCATCACAAGCAACCAGTACACTGCCTTGCAGTTGCTGTTCCCCCTCACTACCGTCATAATAGTTAAAGGTTAAAGTAACGCCATCCGCTTGTTGCTCAACCGCCACCACATCAGCATTATCGATTAAGGTAATCAGTGGCTCATCTTGCGCCGCCAGTAATAGCTTATGGCCGAGCCAAGCATTTTCCATCACTTGCCCAAAAGACTCGACCTTTTCTTCTTCCTTTTTAAGCTGCGCGCGCCCAAAGCTGCCTTGCTCGCTGATTTGTACCGCATCAATTCGGCAAGCATGGCTTTGTAGCTCATCCCATAGCCCTATCTCTTGGTAGATCTGCACGGTGCGCCGTGACAAGGCAGTATTACGACTGTCTAGATAGTGACTACGCTTGGCATCGTCTTCGGGGCCGATCTCAGGGTAGCTGTTTTTTTCAAGTAAAGTACTTTTGATGCCGTGATGCGCTAATAGCAAGGCAAAAGATAAGCCAACATGACCGCCGCCGGCGATAAGTACTTGCTGATCGGTCACTGCATTAGGCTTAGGGTCTAAATTAGAATTAGCGCTATGTTGTTCGAAGTTTTGCATAATTATTCCTATATAAAACTAAAATATTTTAAATTGACTAGGGCGTGTTGAACATTCGACCATGGCACTGACAGCGACTATTTTTTAGGCG
>NZ_JADQAL010000012.1:0-78960 GCF_022129275.1 Psychrobacter sp. Ps3 | reverse complement strand
GCCTAAAAAATAGTCTCTGTCAGTGCCAAGGTCGAATGTTCAACACGCCCTAATGACGCTTGTTTAGTCGGTTGTTTTACTTAATACGGTTAGCACTCATAAGACAATAGGATACATCATGCCTTTAGAAGCCATTGCGATTAACGATTTAAATGCGCCTTTAATCAAAAAACCTGCTCGCGACAATGAGCTTGCCGAGCGCTTAGAGACCATGTATGACGCTGACGATACGCAGCCTAGCGGCGAGGAGGTATTAAATATCATCGAAAATGGCTTTAAGCGTGGTCAATACCTATATGTTGGCATGTTCAATGACAAGCCCATTGCCGCAGTTGGCTGCTTTGATGATGGGCAGACCAATGCTAAGCGCTTGCAATATCTAACTGTGCATGAGCAAAACAAAGGCCGCGCAATCGACGCGAAGTTCATCAAGATGGTCTATGACGCGGAGGTCAAAAAAGGCGTGCGTCAGTTTGTCCCTGTCGATAACGATATCCATCAGATCATGAGCGACTACGAATTAATCAGAGTTAAAGACTAAGATTTGCATCGAATCTGATTATTTAGCCACAAAAGATAAAAATGTCTTGACAGCACCGCTTATATTTAGTTTAATAGCGTCCTCAGCGAAGACGGCTCGATAGCTCAGTCGGTAGAGCAACGGATTGAAAATCCGTGTGTCGGCAGTTCGATCCTGCCTCGAGCCACCATTTCGTTGATCTCATTTAGCTTTTAAATAAGCACCTAAAACCTCAGACGCTCGCGTTTGAGGTTTTTTTATGCCTGTAAGAAACGCACCCATTCATAACATTTTTACGCTACTTTTCCTTGTGACTTGCTCAGTATACTGAGTAGCACTACTGACAAAGGGTACTATTGATAAAAAGGCAGCTATGATAGGAGCGTTTAGATGAGAGAGTTTGATTACGATTTGGATTATAAGAATCTAGATCTACGTAAGCACCCTGAGCTATACCGTGTTGGCCGCGGCGAGCAAGGCGTGTTGCTCGTTGAGCCTTATAAATCTGAGATACTGCCGCATTGGCGCTTTGCTACCCCTGATATTGCGCATGAGAGCAGTGAAACCATTTATAAGATGTTCTTAGATTATTTAGCAGATGATGACTTCGTTGGCGCGGATATGGCACGTAAGTTCATCCAGATGGGTTACACTCGTGCTCGCCGCTATGCCAACCATAAAGGCGGTAAAAAGTACAAAGGTCCTGTGCCCGATGATAAAAAAGGTCAAAGCGGCGCGCATGGTCGCGAGGAATTACCTCGTCAAGAGGAAGACCCCGTTAAGGCAGAATCGGCGCGGATATTTAAAGCTAAGTGGGACGAGTGCCGCAAAAATGAGGACTACTTAAGAATGAAAAAACAGCACCGCGAGCGTTATAAAGACGTTGAGTAACTTATATCGTTATAACTAAGTAGTTTGAAACTTTTGCTGTGTTAGAGTGGCGCAGCTGACAGCTGTTTTTTGGCTTCTTTGAATAAATAACACGCCGTAATGATGAGTAAAAACTTATGCAAAATAAGCAACTTTTGATTTTTGATTTTGATGGTACTTTGATCGATAGCGTTCCTGATTTGGCAGCAGCGATTAATATTATGCTTGAACAGCTAGGCTTGCCCACCTACTCACTCGAAACTATAAAAGGTTGGGTCGGTAATGGCTCACGGCTACTAGTAGAGCGCGCTTTGGTTGGCAAGACAGAAGTCGGCGAAAACGAGCTGACCCAGCTAGAGGTCGATCATGCTGAGCAGCTGTTTCTTGACGCTTATAGCAATCTTAAAGCGAGTAAAACGGTCGCTTACCCTGATGTTGATAAAGGTCTAAAACAATTGCATGACGCCGGATTTACCTTAGCCTTAGTGACCAATAAGCCCATTCGTTTTGTGCCCAAAATCTTGCGCTCGTTTGGCTGGCAGGAGTGGTTTGTACAAGTATTAGGCGGTGATAGCTTATCAACCAAAAAGCCGGATCCTGCGCCGCTATTGCACGTTTGTGATAAGTTAGGAGTAATGCCAGATAAGGCGGTGATGATAGGCGACTCAAAGAACGACATATTAGCCGGGCAGAATGCTGGCATGGATACCCTCGCGCTCTCTTATGGGTATAACTACGGTCAAGATATTCGCGACTTCCAGCCGACGCAGGCCTTTGATAACTTTGCCACTTTGACTCGCTACCTTTTAGATAAAAAAGAGACCTAATATGGACGTTCCTAGTGATATTGCTATCGCCCAAAATGCAACTTTGTACCCTATAAAAGATATTGTCAAAACGTTAAATCTATCGATAGATGATATTGAGCCTTATGGCCATTATAAAGCGAAAATAAATGTCAGCGAGGTGCTAAGTAGGCCCGCTAAAGCCAAAAACAGCAAATTAATATTAGTCACAGCGATCAATCCGACGCCCGCAGGCGAAGGTAAAACCACAGTCACTATAGGCTTAGCCGACGCGCTAAATCGTCTGCATAGAAAAAAAGGCGATGGTAAGTTGACCACCGTGGCTTTACGTGAACCTTCCTTAGGCCCAGTATTTGGGATGAAAGGCGGCGCAGCGGGTGGCGGTTACGCGCAGGTGCTACCGATGGAAGATATCAATCTACACTTTACTGGCGATTTCCATGCGATTGGCGCGGCTAACAACTTATTAGCGGCACTGATTGATAATCATATTTATCAAGGTAATGCGCTCAGCATCGATCCTAAGCAAGTATTTTGGCGGCGCGCAGTAGATATGAATGATCGACAACTACGTAGTATCATCGGCGGCTTAGGCAAGCGCACTGACGGCGTTGCCCGAGAAGACGGCTTTGATATTACTGTAGCTTCAGAGGTGATGGCTATATTTTGTTTGGCGACAGACCTTGCCGATCTCAAGCAGCGTCTAGGTAATATCTTAGTCGCTTTGGATACAGGTAAGCAGCCTATCTATGCTCGTGATCTTAAGGCACAAGGCGCTATGGCAGCGCTGTTAAAAGAAGCGATCAAACCTAATTTGGTACAGACGATAGAAGGCACGCCAGCTTTGGTACATGGCGGTCCGTTTGCTAATATCGCTCATGGTTGTAACTCAGTTATCGCGACCCGTGTGGCACAGCATTTAGCCGATTATACGCTTACTGAAGCGGGCTTTGGTGCTGATCTTGGCGCGCAAAAGTTCTGTGATATAAAGTGTCGCCTATCAGGACTTGCGCCCGATGCTGCGATTATCGTCGCCACCATTCGTGCCTTAAAATATAACGGCGGCGCCCTTAAAAACGAGCTGACCCAAGAGAACCTATCGGCGCTTGAACAAGGCTTGCCTAATTTATTTAAACACATTGAAAATATGCGTGAGGTGTACGGCCTACCCGTCGTCGTCGCTATCAATCACTTCGTCAGCGACACTGACGCAGAGGTTGAGCTGGTTCGGCAGGCTTGCCAAGCGAGAGGCGTCGAGGTTGCCTTAACGCAAGTCTGGGAAAAAGGCGGCGCGGGCGGTGAGGAGTTGGCAAATACGCTACTACAGTTATTTGAGAACGAAGAAAACCCGTCAAGCCAGTTTCAGTTTTCGTATGATAGTGATAATAGTATTGCCGATAAAATCCGCACGGTGGCGCAGCGTATTTATGGCGCGGCTGATATCGATATCAGCTCGCTTGCCCAATCAAAAATACGCCAGTTGGAGCAGCTGAATTTAGATAAGATGCCAGTTTGTATTGCTAAGACTCAGTACTCGCTGAGCGATAATGCCAAGCTGCTAGGACGACCAACTGATTTTACCCTTCATGTGCGCGACATCAGCGTCTCAAGTGGCGCGGGGTTTATCGTAGTGATGTGTGGCACTATTATGAAAATACCTGGCTTGCCTAAACACCCCTCAGCTGAGCATATCGATGTCGATGATACAGGTCATATTACGGGCTTGTTTTAAATACTAGAGGCTGTATAGCCATTGATAAATACTGATTAGCTACATTTTGAATTTATTTAGACTTTGTAGGCTGGCGCTTTTAGCCCAGCCCTGTACTTTTGCAGAACTTTAAGCTGGGCTAAAGCCGCAGCCTACGCCAACTAGGTTTTTATAATAATTTACTTACTGCGATAGCTGAGCGCCTCAGAGACGTGAGCACTAGTAATATCAGTACTGTCTGCCAGATCAGCAATGGTACGCGCCACTCGCAGTACCCGGTGGTAACCACGCGCTGATAGGTTCAAGCGCTGCTGCGCCATTTGTAATAGCTGCTGCTCGCTTGCGCCGAGCTCCACATACTGATCAAGCTCACTAGGACTTAGCTCATTATTCGCTTTATTCTGTCTGCGGATTTGTCGTTCATTGGCAGCCGTGACGCGCGCTCTAACGGTTTCTGAGCTCTCTCCTCGACTACTATTTTGCAAGTCGGCTATAGGGAGCGCCGGCACCGTGATATGCAAATCAATGCGGTCTAATAGCGGTCCTGAAAGCTTATCTTGATAGCGCTTAATCTGTTCAGGACGACAGCGACAGCGGTTAGAGACGTCGCCATCATAACCGCAAGGACAAGGATTCATCGCCGCAACGAGCTGAAAGTTAGCCGGAAAAGTCATCTGTGAGTTAGCGCGGCTAATGGTGATTTGCTTAGCCTCCAATGGCTGACGCAATACTTCAAGCACGCTGCGCTCAAACTCAGGCAACTCATCAAGGAACAGCACGCCTTTATTGGCCAAAGTTATCTCGCCAGGTTTTGGGCGTGAGCCGCCGCCAACGAGTGCTACTGCTGATATCGTGTGATGAACTTGCCTGAAAGGCCTCGTACCATAATCATAATCGCTATCGGCGACGGAGTAAGTGCTCGCCACTTCTAGCGCGTCCTCAGCGCTTAAGTCTGGCAAAATCGTTGGCAATCTTGACGCCATTAACGTCTTGCCCGAACCCGGCGGTCCTGTGAATAGTAGTGAATGCCCGCCAGCCGCTGCAATCTCTAAGGCGCGCCGTGCATGGTGTTGACCTTTAACATCTGCCAAGTCCACTTTATAACCTACTCGCTCTTGCGTTGTACTAGGAGTGACGACTTCTAAGCGCTCAGTGCTTGCGTTTGGGTCTGCTAACGACTGTAAGTGCTGACATACCGACTGTAGGCTTGTCGCGCCTAGTACCTCTACACCTTCAACGCGGCTGGCTTCCATACCATTATCGATAGGCACGACTAATTGTATAGACGGGTTTGCGGCGATTTTGTCTGCTGAATTTTTTGTTTGCGCTGGTGCTGCTTTTGCAGTCTTTGCCGCCAAGGCCTCTGCTCTTATCGCTCGCGCTACTGCCAAACTTCCCGTTACCTGCCGCAGATCGCCATTGAGCGCCAGCTCACCGATAAACTCAAACCCTGCTAACATCTCCGGATCGAGCTGACCACTTGCGGCTAAGATGCCAATAGCAATTGGCAAATCAAGACGGGCGCCGTCCTTTGGCAAATCAGCAGGTGCTAGATTGATCGTTAGTCGCCGATTAGGAAACTGAAAGCCAGAATTAAGAATAGCGGAGCGTACTCGATCTTTACTCTCGCGTACGGCCGCTTCTGGTAAGCCGACGATAGTAAGCGCTGGCAGACCTTGGGATAAATGTACTTCTATAATCACTTTTGGCGCATGTAGACCGACGACCGAACGGGTATAAACTTGCGCAAACGACATGAGCGTTTCCTAATATTAGAGATTAATCGATGATAAAGTATTATTTATCAGCGTGCAAATGTCGTGTTTTATAAAAAATATAGGTAGGACATTAAAACAATCATCTCAAACCAAAGCCGTCAATATTGATGCTAAAAACCATCACGATATACCATACTAAAAGTAGGGATTTGGTATAATAATGACCATATTTTAAGACAGTTGCTATAATAGCCAAGCTGTTACTGCAAACGTTATCATCTGGCAGCACAAAAAAGCGATGCTATAGCCACTATGGGTCAAAACGAGGAATACCGCATGACAGACTATTCAGAACAGAACACTCAGCAGCCTTATAATCATGCAGGTGAGCAACCGACTACCGCACGTCCTGTAGTTGAAACCCAAAACCCTTATGCAAGTTTACGTGGCGATAGCGGCAATAAGCAGCTGCCTACTTTTGATCAGGCACTTATTCATAAATATAATCGCTCAGGGCCACGCTACACCTCTTACCCGACCGCTTTAGAATTTACAGAGATAGCTGATGGTTTAGAGACTAAAATCCTTCAAAGCCGTGAAGCACGCGCGCCCTTATCGCTATATTTTCATATTCCCTTTTGTCGTCACCTTTGCTATTACTGCGCTTGTAATAAAATCATCACTAAGAAAAATAGCGATTCAGGCGACTACTTAGAGTATCTCATCGCTGAGATTAAACTCAAGCGGCGCTTGCTGACCACTGAAGGTAGCAAGAACCCAGTCGTCAAACAGCTGCATTTAGGCGGGGGTACTCCGACATTCTTGCGTGACGAGGAGATGGTACAGCTGTGGGAGTTTTTACAGACTCAGTTTGAGTTTTTGCCTGAAGACGAAGGCGATTATTCTATTGAAATCGATCCGCGTGAGCTGGGTGATAACACCTTGCAGACGCTACGTAGTCTTGGCTTTAACCGTATTAGCCTCGGCGTACAGGATCTAGAAGAAGCGGTACAAATCGCGGTCAATCGTGTCCACTCCGCAGAGCTCATCGCTAATATTATGACTGAAGCAAGAGCGCTTGGGTTTCATTCCATAAACCTTGATCTGATTTATGGTCTGCCGCATCAAACGCCAGCTACTTTTGCAAAGACAGTAGACCGTATTATCAAGATGTCGCCCGATCGCTTATCGGTATTTAACTACGCGCATTTGCCCGAGCGTTTTAAAGCCCAAAGACAAATCAAAGACGAAGATCTGCCCAGCCCAAGTGATAAGCTGTCTATGCTTGCAGATACCGTAAACACGCTGACCGAGGCCGGCTATCAGTACATAGGGATTGACCATTTTGCCCTGCCTGATGATGAGCTAGCGATAGCCCAGCGTGCGGGCAAATTGCACCGTAATTTTCAGGGCTACACTATCATGGGCGACTGTGATTTATTAGGTTTTGGCGTCTCTGCCATCAGTCAGATTGCAAATGCTAACACCCGCTATATTTTACAAAATCATACCGATTTGACGGTTTATCAAGAGACAATTAACGCAGCCCGCAGCAATCCTAATGTTATGCCCGCAGCGAAAGTCATTAAAACCTCTATCAAAGATCGTCTGCGTGAGTATGTGATTATGAACTTACTCTGTCATGACTATATTGATTTTAAAGACATCAATCAAAAATTCGGTATCGATGCGATTACTTACTTTATCGATGAGATAAAGCAGCTTGGCGCGATGCAAGAAGACAAGCTTATCGATATGGATGCGGCAGGTATCCGTATTATGCCTAAAGGTCGCTTTTTGGGCCGTAACGTCGCTATGGTGTTTGATGAATACTTAGCGAAGAAACATAAAAACCGCTTTTCTAAAGTCATTTAACGTACTTTAAAAAATACTTTATGCACAAAAAAGACCTCGTTTTTGAGGTCTTTTGTTATGTCAATATGAGCGCTTAACCGTAGCGTTGTTACACCTTAAACTTATCACCAACCATCCCTTTAACCGTACTTAAGATATCGGCCGGTAGCACCACCATTTTTGAGTTGTCCGATTCTGCCAAGTCACGAATTGACTTAATATACTGCTCGCCAAGTAAGTAGACAATGGGCATCTCTTCATCACCCATCGCAGCGGTAATCAAGCGAATAGACTCCTCAGAACCTTTAGCTAGTACCACTTGCGCTTCAGCATCACGGCGTGAAGCCTCAAGACGTCCATCTGCTTCCAAAATAGCAGCTTGTTTTTGACCATCAGCACGAGTAACGGTCGCTCGGCGTAGACGCTCTGCCGCTGCCTGCTCTTCCATAGAGGCTTGCATGGTTTGCGAGGGATTAATGTCTTGAATCTCTACGGTTTTAAGCGTAATACCCCAATCGGCGATATCTTCTGAGATCGCATGTTTGAGCAAGGCTTTAATCTCATCACGACTAGATAGTGCGTTATCCAAATCCATCTCACCGATGATCGAGCGCAAGGAGGTTTGTACCAAATTGCGGATACCATGTTCATAATCTTCAATACCGTAGACCGCTTTGTCTGGACGCAAGATGTTGATATAAGCCACAGCATTAGCGATGATGACCACGTTATCACGGGTGATGACTTCTTGAGATGGGATATCTAGTACGATGTCTTTGGTGGTGACTTTATAAGCGACTCTATCCACAAAAGGAATGATGATACTAAAGCCAGGCTCTAGAGTTTGCTGATATTTACCCAGCCGTTGCACGACCCACTTGTACCCTTGCGGGACAATACAAACGCCTTTAAAAACGGTAAAAATCACCAATGCTGCCAATACCAGCATCACGATACCGACACCATTTAAACTACTCAAGATACTGTTCATCTCATTCTCCTTGACCCTCGCTTTTTTGACAGCGACGTGGTTTGTGTCCTTTTTTGTCTTGATCCAAAAACTTTTGGGATGTCATAACGCGTTATTTGCTAGTGCCTCTCTCTTCGAGATCAGGTTTGTGCAAGCTCAGTCTACTCGCTTTAGATTGTTTGGCAGGCACTTGACTGTTAATCGTCGGAGTAATGTTTGGCCGTATGGTTTTAGGTGCTTGGAGGCGCTGCGAAGGCGCAACGATTAGCTCATCGCCGACCACCTTTATGACCACCACACGATCACCTGTCTCGACATTCACGCCTGCTGTGCGGCATGGCCACTCATCTGCACCCCAAATGGGCACGTTAAAGCGCACCATACCTGAAATGCCTTTTTGCGGTTTGACCACGATCATGCCCGTCTCACCAATAATTAAATTACTATGTTGCGCAGCCTTTTTACGGCTCATGGACAACGGCTTGATGTATTTGACCCAAGCAAACATAAATAAAACCGATAGCGTAAGCCAGATCAATACCTGAAATAATAGCGGAATAGGCAGCAACCATGCTAAGGCAGCAACGATCACCGCAGCCGCACCGAACCAAAGACTGGCAAAGGTTGGAATGAATATCTCAGCAATCATCAAGGAGAAACCCAAGACCAACCAATGCCAAGGTTCAATCATCAAAAACATCTCCATCATTGCCACCTACCCTGTTTGAATCATCCTAGCTTGCTATCCTAGCTTTCAATGTAGCATACTTTGAGCGTTTATAACCTCTTAAAAATCATCAATATACACCACTCATAACACAACGCCCATATCTTAGATGAAATCAAAAAATGCCGAATAACCTTTGCCACATAAAAAAACGACCGCCAAAGCGATCGTTTTTTATCTGATATATAAATATAAATTGTAATCAATCAATGCCTTAGAACTTCAGCTGAGCGCCAACAGTCATAAGATCTGCATCGCTACCTAGCATGTCATATTCAGCTTCGACACTGAAGTCAGGGTTTACTGCGTAACCAAGACCTACACCACCAGCGAGGTTAGTATCGTCATCTGAACCATCATATAAACCTGCAACGGTATTAGATGCTTCCACTTCAGTTTTTGCTACACCTAGTTTACCTTTTGCGTATAAACCAGTGTTTGGGAATGCGTAACGGTAGGTACCATAAGCGCCGTATGTTTTAGCATCAATATCACCGCCTCTGAAATCAGCATCATCTGAACCAACATACTCAGCTTCCATACCAAAGTTAGGATCGAAGTTATAACCAGCATAAACACCGTATGCAGTTGGATCATCAGCATTGTCGATATCTAGATCAAATTGACCGACTTTAGCACCAACGTATGGCTGACCAGTGTAGCCGTTACCATAAGTGACAGCGGCGTTTGCACCTACAGTCAGTAAAGAACCAGTGGCTAGTGCAAGTATAGTTTTTTGTAGAGTTTTCATTATTAGCTCCTTCAAGCAAATTTGGACAAACAAGTTATTTAGTTGTATTGACCTTTTGGCCCTATCGCCTTGTTTGCTAACGATGGGTACATAGTAACAAACTATTTCAAACACTCTGTCAGTGTTTAATGGTATGCGAGTTAAGATTTGAAAGCGTTTATCAGTGTGTGGGTTACAAAGGTCAGTATATGAAACTTTTTGTTACACATCACGTTTTTGTGCAATAATTCCTACTCATTAGCTTTCAGTTATCGTCATTTTTAAAGAAAAACAAGTTTAAGGACAATTCTATATGCCAGCTTCTATTAACACGCGGCTGCACACCGCGCTCTTACAACTCAAAGACAAACAGCAGTATCGTCAGCTACCAAGTATTGAGCATCAGGGCCGATATGTGGTCAGTGGCGGTAATACTCTACTCAATATTGCCAGCAACGACTATCTAGGCTTGGGCAGTGATACTGGGCTTCAGCGTGAATTTTTTGACTATATAGAGCAGCAACCAACAATGTACCTGCCAAAAATGAGCGCCACATCGTCACGGCTCTTGACAGGCAATGATGCGCAGCTACAAGCGCTAGAAGACGAGCTGCAAGCATGGTATGAGATGGCAGAGACATCAAACAAAACTGCGACAAAATCAGCGCTAGTACTAAACAGCGGCTATCATGCCAACATTGGCATATTACCAGCGTTAACGGCGCTACCTGTCAAGACACTTATTCTTTCAGATACACTGATACATGCCAGTGTCATTGATGGTATTCGGCTTAGCAAAAGCAAGCTATGCGATTATTGTCGCTATCGACATAATGATTACGCTCATTTGGTGGAGTTGATCGAGCAAGCTGAAAATAATGTTGAGCGTATCATTATCGTCACCGAAAGCATCTTTAGCATGGATGGTGATCGAGCTGATTTGCAGGCCTTGGTCGAGCTCAAAGCCACTGACAGCCGCATTGAGCTGTATATTGATGAGGCGCATGCAGTCGGTGTGCTTGGCAAGCAAGGGTTAGGATTGGCTGAGGAAACGCAAACCCTTGCTGATATTAACTATTTGGTTGGTACTTTTGGTAAAGCGTTTGCATCGGTTGGCGCTTATATTTTATGTGATGAAACGGTTAAGTCATGGCTTATTAACCATATGCGCTCGCTAATTTTTAGTACGGCCCTGCCGCCAATCAATCATGCATGGACACGGTTTATTTTGGCAAAAATGCCGCAGTTACAGATGCGCAGACAGCATTTGGCACAGATTTCTTTGCAATTAAGCAAAGCGATCAGTCCTGAACATCGTGCATCATCAGCAGCACCCAATCCTATCTATGAATCGCCTATTGTGCCTTATATTTTGGGTGACAATGCGCGCACTATAGCCAAGGCACAGCAGTTACAAGCCGCTGGATTTTATGCCCTACCCATCAGACCACCGACCGTCCCTGCCAATACGTCACGTATTCGCTTGGTATTGAACGCCGCCATCACCCATGCCGACTGCGAGCGTTTGATGGCGCACGTAACAATATGATGGCAACTAGACTTTATTCATTACTGTAAAACAATAGGCTGAAGAAATACTATAAAACACCTTAGCGCTACGCCTAGTAGTACTGCGTCCACTACACCTCAATAATTTTTTGCAAATAAAAGGCTGATTTATTCAGTGATATTCGAATGGCAATCAGCATTCGATAAAGCAGGGTTTAGAGGCATAAAGCGATTAATGCCGCGTTTTCAAATATTATTTGCGCGCACTTCAATAGACCTTATGACGTGTCCTCACCTTGGAAATGGTGATAAAAATGAAATAAATAATCGTTAAACAAAGAAAATAGTACAGATAATATCGAGATATTGTCCGACTATTTGATACAGTTTAACAATATTTGGCCATTTTTCGTCTGTTTAGTCGCTTTTGCTCAGGTTGAGGACATGCCCTAATATCACCCATAAAAAAACGCACCTCGAAAGATGCGTTTTTTTGATCTAACTACTTACCAATTCTACCATTCTCAAAAACGTGAGTAGCAAGGAAAACGGGCGTAAGGACTACATTGAGTAGACTAAGCGAGTTTGACAAAGCTAATCGCGTTTTTGGGTTTGGTATTACTTCTTGTCTTCGTCCACTTCAGTGAACTCAGCATCTACGACATCATCATCCGCTTGGGTAGCGTCAGCTGATTCTGTGCCTTGCTGGAACTGACCTGGGTCCATACCTTCCGCGCCAGCACCACTATCAGCGTAGATCTTTTGGCTGACAGGTAAGAAAGCGTTATCTAGGGCTTCAAGCTTAGCTTTGATATCGTCATAGTCGTCTTCTTTAGTCGCGGCTTCAAGATCAGAGATAGCAGTCTCTACTGATGATTTCTCTTCTTCAGTGACTTTATCTTCTGCTTCTTTAAGGGCTTTTTGTACTGCATGGATACGGCCGTCTGCTTCGTTACGCACTTGCGCAAGATTTGCAAACTTCTCATCTTCAGCAGCGTTCGCTTCTGCGTCTTGTACCATTTGCTCGACTTCTTCATCCGACAAGCCAGAGTCTGCTTTAATCTGGATACTTTGTGCTTTACCCGTACCTTTATCAGTCGCTGAGATGTTCATGATACCATCAGCGTTGATGTCGAAAGTTACTTCGATTTGCGGTAGACCGCGCGGCGCTGGTGGAATATCAGTCAAGTCAAAACGACCCAATAGTTTATTTTGGTTAGCAATCTTACGCTCACCTTGATAGACCTGAATGGTAACCGCTGGCTGGTTGTCTTCTGCCGTCGAGAACACTTGTGATTTCTTGGTAGGAATCATGGTGTTTTTCTCGATAACTGGCGTCATCACACCGCCCATCGTTTCGATACCTAGCGTCAATGGCGTGACATCAAGCAATAGTACGTCGGTTTTGTCGCCTGACAATACTGCGCCTTGGATCG
Source organism: Psychrobacter sp. Ps3 (assembly GCF_022129275.1). Classification (NCBI taxonomy): domain Bacteria; kingdom Pseudomonadati; phylum Pseudomonadota; class Gammaproteobacteria; order Moraxellales; family Moraxellaceae; genus Psychrobacter; species Psychrobacter sp. Ps3. Next base: position 66,109 of record NZ_JADQAL010000012.1, on the reverse strand, counting down.
CTGCCCCTGCTGCTACTGCTTCATCAGGGTTAACGTCTTTACGTGGCTCTTGACCGAAGAAGTCTTCTACTTGCTTCTGTACTAATGGCATACGCGTCTGACCACCAACTAAGATGACATCATCGATATCGCCAACTTTTAGACCAGCATCTTCTAGAGCAATCTTACAAGGAGCCATCGTACGCTTGACAAGATCTTCCGTTAAACTCTCAAGTTTTGAGCGGCTAATAGTGATGACCAAATGCTTAGGACCACTGCTATCAGCTGTGATATAAGGCAAGTTTACTTCAGTACTTTGCGCGCTTGATAGCTCAATCTTCGCTTTTTCTGCCGCTTCTTTTAGACGCTGCATCGCAAGAGAGTCGCCTTTTAGGTTGAAGTCTTGCTCTTTTTTAAACTCATCAACTAAATAATCGATAAGCGCGGAGTCAAAGTCTTCACCACCTAAGAAAGTATCACCGTTAGTCGCGAGTACTTCAAATTGCTGCTCGCCATCGACATCAGCGATCTCGATGATTGAGATATCAAACGTACCACCACCTAAGTCATAAACGGCAACGGTGCTATCGCCTTGCTTTTTGTCCATACCATAAGCAAGAGCGGCGGCAGTTGGTTCGTTAATAATACGTTTTACATCAAGGCCTGCGATTTTACCGGCGTCTTTAGTTGCTTGACGCTGTGAGTCATTAAAGTAGGCAGGTACGGTTACAACCGCTTCTGATACGCTCTCACCCAAATAGTCTTCAGCTGTCTTCTTCATTTTCTTTAAGATTTCAGCAGAGACTTGTGGTGGCGCAAGTTTTTTGTCATTAATCTCGACCCAAGCATCACCGTTATCAGCTTTGACAATTTTGTACGGTACCATGCCAATATCTTTTTGCACGACTTTGTCATCGAAACGACGACCAATCAGACGCTTGATAGCGAACAAGGTTTTGTTTGGGTTAGTCACTGCTTGACGTTTGGCAGATTGACCGACCAAAATCTCATCATCTTTATAAGCGACGATAGAAGGAGTAGTACGCGTACCTTCCGCGTTTTCGATAATCTTAACGCTATCGCCTTCCATTACCGCCACGCATGAGTTAGTGGTTCCTAAGTCAATACCTATTACTTTACCCATAATTATTTGCTCCAAATGTTGTTAAATTTATATTGGGGTTGCTTGCCGTTTTTGTGCGTTCAAACTATTTTTGCGTTCAAACTATTTTTGCGTTCAAACTATCAAAAAAAACTGTCAAAAACTCAAGCTAAAATCAAACTATCAGACCATATATGATCACTTGTTGCTTTATATCGGTTTGCGCTAGTATTTTTTCAAGTCAATAACAGCGCAAAAATTTGCTTTTGTGTGATTTTTTGTGAATACCCTTACATTTAATAAGGTTTATTCGCTTGTTTTCTTTACTACTCTCACTTATTAGCTAAGCTTATTGGCCGACGCGAACCATAGCAGGACGCAGCAGACGACCATTTAGGCTATAGCCTTTTTGTAATACCGTACCAACCGTATCAGGCTCGGCATTTTCATCGATACCGACTGCTTCATGCAGGTCTGCATTGAATGTCTCACCTTGTGGTTCGACAACCTCTACGCCGTTTCTGTTTAGTACATCTAATAGCGCTTTGTGCGTTAAGCGTACCCCTTCGGTAACAGGGTCGTCTGAAGTGGCGTTTTCGATAGCGCGCTCTAAGTTATCAACGACTTCTAATAACTCTTTGGCAAATTTTTGTAGCGCAAATCTTTTGCTCTTATCGGCCTCTTGCTCCATACGCTTTTGCGCATTATAAGTCTCAGCATTAGCACGGGCAGTGGTCTCACGGGCCTGCTTGACTTCGCCTTCAAGCTCAGCAATGCGCGCTTCATAAACACTGATATCGATCTCGTTATCGATAGTGGCGTCATCGCCTGAGTTGTTTTGCGGGTCAAACTCATCCATCGTTTCTTGTAGGACGCTCTCATTGCGCTCAAGGTTACTGTGTGCAGCTTTCGCGCTATTGTCATCAGCTTGTAGGTTTGGGTTTTGTTCGCTCATGATAACTCCTGATTATTTATGATAATTTTGTAATGCATTTAGGGTTTAGTGTCTTTTTAATGTCTTCGCTATAAACCATATTCAATAGCTGATTGATAAAGGTTATGAGGCCATATTTCAAGCTTAAAACCGAGGATTTTTTTAATTTTGAGGTTTAACCTCTATAAACCAAACTAGGACAACTCAAACCGCATTTAAAGCTAACTCATTATTTATAGTTTACTTTTCGCTCGTAAACGATTACCAAACGATACTTAAATGCACTTTTGATTGATTTATGATGACCTCACTGACTATTTACCAACTATTACTTATAAAAAATACTGAACTATAAACTAAATGATAGAAAGTACCGAAACCATAAATCTAAACCATGAAAGGCTATAAAAAGTCGTAAAGACCGGTACTCAATAATGAGGAACACCATGCCAAGCTCTTCTATCACATCGCTTAATGCTTTGATAAATAAAGCGGCGGCGAGCTTAAACTCTAAGCCGACATTAGCTCCTCTAGAAGGCGTTAAACGCTATCAAGCGCACGAAAACCAAGCTGAGGCTGAGCACCTGAACGAAGGGGACAATAAATATAGACTCGTCGGTGAAAAGCTTGCAAGCTTGCTGCCAGCGACCGACTATCAGCAGCATGCCCTGCACTATGTACTAAAAGGTCTAGGCTACTTACCTGATACCATGCTAGAGGCATTAGTAAGCTATCTAGAGGGTCCAACGGCTGAGCAGTATCCAAACGCTAATGCGCATCTACGCTTGATTATCGCGGTCAATGGTAAACTTAAAACCCCTTTACAGCTCTCTAAAATGCAAGAGCTGCGTAAGAGGTTTGCAGCCGATGCGGTCGCTATGCAAGACCCAAAAGTCTGGCAACAAGCAAGTAGCAATAAGCTTGCTACTTTGAAGCTCATTAACAAAAGCAGTGAGGCGGCTGTTAATTGGCAAGATAAAACCATAGCCAATGCTGATGAGGGTGATATGACGATTCGCTGCTATCAGGCGGGCGTCCACGCAAAAACCAATCACAATCCTGATGAGACAGTGATGCTGTTCTTTCATGGTGGTGGTTTTTGTATTGGTGATATCGACACTCATCACGAGTTTTGTCACCGCGTCTGCGCGCAGACTGGCTGGGCAGTGGTCAGTGTGGACTATCGCTTAGCACCTGAGCATGCAGCGCCCGCCGCCTTAGAGGATGCGATCAAAGCTTATGCTTGGTTGGCTGATAATAGTCGTAGCCTTGGCGCGTCGCCGTCACGTATTGTTCTAGCAGGAGATAGTGCTGGTGGCGGTTTATCGACGTTACTTGCGCAGCAGCTGACTCACCCAACTAAGGCGGCATGGTCAGACTTGGGAGTGGCCGGTCAGCAGATGTATAAGCTGCTCCAGACTCTACCTGCACCGCTTGCACAGATGCCGCTGTATCCAGTTACTGATATTGAGACCGACTATCCAAGCTGGGAGCTATACGGCGAAGGCCTGCTATTAGATCATGCTGACGTAGCCGTATTTGATGCAGCATTTATGCAGAACTGCCCGCTACCACGTGAGCATGTGCTGATCTCACCTATGATTGGTGATAATAGTAAAGTATGTCCGACTTATATCGTTGCCTCTGAGCTTGACGTGTTACGCGATGAAGCCTTTGCTTATGCAGATCAGTTAAAGGCTGCTGATATAGCGGTTGAGACTTATACGGTACTAGGTGCGCCGCACGGCTTTATGCATCTGATGAGCGTCCACGATGGCTTAGAGCAAGAAACGCGATATATCATCAATGACTTTGCACGTTTTGTCCGTGAGGTCGTCAGTGCCCAATCGTTATTGGTCGCTTAGCAAGTGTTTACGCTATGTACTGACCTGTCATCTCAATCAGCCAAATCTCAGAGCGCGACCCCAAGCGAAAAGGAATACCCCAAAAGCCGTAGCCTGAGGAGACAACAAAGTGTCCTTTGCCTATGGCTTTATAACCATAGCCCAAGCGATTGATCGCTCTGACGATAAAATTAGCTGGGAATATCTGCCCGTTGTGAGTATGACCAGAAACTTGTAGATCTGTCGGCAGCTGACTATGCTTATCAATATCGCTTGGCCGATGATCGAGCAGTATAACCGGCTTACTGGTATCAACTTGCTGCAACAAATCAGTAGTAGCGACGCGCTCGCGTTTATGATTATCGAACCGGCCTATCAGCCAAATTATCTCGCCTTTATAATCAAGCTTCAGCACTTTATCATTTAACAGTTGCACGCCAGCATCCTGCAAGGCGTTACTGATCGGCCGCTCATGACCATATAAGTCATGGTTGCCTAAAGTGGCATAGACACCGTAGGGTAAGCTACTACAAAGCTTGGTCAATTTAGCCGCCATATTATGAGCGGTATAAGCTTTTATATTGTCATCCATAATATCGCCTGGCATCAGCAATATATCCGCTTTATTTTCCTGGATCAGATGATGTAGCTTATCTATCGCTTTATTACCGAATAGCTGACCTAAATGCAAATCACTCGCTACTGCGATACGCAATGAGTTTGCTAAGGGTTTATTAATCGTGATAGATAATCGGCGCACCACAGGCACATAAGCGCAATATAGACTATATATAAACAGCGCTATAAACATAACCCCCGCCAGTACGCGTAAGCCAAAACCTACTGTCTCAGCGCTATACCCCTCTATAGAAATCGATGAAACTAAAAGTAGATACCCGCCATAAAACAAACTCATCAATAATGACGTAAGCATCAGATAATGCATAACGAGCATCCAAGCGCTCATCCAGCGATAACTATTATCAAAGCGCTTGCTAAAGGTCACCGCTAGCAGAGCATTAGTCACAACAAACACTAAAACCCAAACGGCGGTAGTTAAGCTCGATGTCAGCCAAGGCTGCAGCCACCACTGAAGAGATAGCGCAGCGCCAAGGCTAAACAGCTCTAATAGAGCAATGATAGTAATAAAAAAGGCGTAACGCATCTAGGATCCTAAAGAGAGGTGTAGTATTAGGTAAACGAATGACTTGAGAAGGTTAAGCAATACAGTAGAGAACATGGTTAAAACAACAAAAAGTACTGCTACTTGTCTTAATTCGTATGAGTTTATGTCTAATTAACGCTTATCTGGCGGCATGTTACAAACGCCATTTGCGCAGGCCTGCGTCACCGCTTTACCATAAATCAGTGTAGTCACCCAGTTTGGGATTCGGTAACGGTTACGCGCCACATAAGGATAAGCCAAATCGCCAAGCTGTCTGACAATTGGTAGATACAGAAGCGTAGAGCCTTTGAGACCACTGGTTCTATACAGTAATCGCACTGCGTCCATGTGGGTATGCCAACCGCCATACCAGTCTTGTACGCACAAATAAGTCATAGCATCTGGTACGGCTGTTTCACATGAAACAAGTATGCAAATATCAGGTGCTTTGCTCTTCTAAGGCTTGCTGAATGTCAGTGTACTTAAACTCGTAGCCTGCTTCTAATAAAGCTTCTGGTAGCACCTTTTGCCCATCAATAAGTAAAGTCGACATCTCACCGAACATCAATTTGAGTAAAAATTCTGGCAAAGTAAAAATAGTGGGACGATGTAGCCAAGCGCCCATAGCTTTGGTAAATTCGTGATTGGTCACCGGATTGGGCGCTGTTAAGTTATAAACCACTGCTGGAGTATCGTTAGTCGTCTTCAGCTCATTATTGGGCGTAACTTGCTTTTCGCTCGTCTCAGCCAGATGCTTTTGAATAATAAAAATCGCCGCCCCGACCCAGTCCTCACGGCTGATCCAGCTCATAATTTGCTTGCCATCGGCCAGCTGACCACCTACGCCGAACGTAAAAGGTAATAACAATTTACCAATCATCCCGCCCTCAGGATGCATCACCACCCCAGTGCGTACGATGGCAACAGGCACGCCGTAATCCGTCGCTTTGAGCGCAAGCTTCTCCCACTCATCACATAACTTGTGCGAAAAATCTATCTCGTAATCGCTACGCTCAGTCAATGGGGTATCGCCTTGGGTACCATACCAGCCGATAGCCGAACCACTTAGCATAAGCTTAGGTTTCACACGACTGCGAGCAATGAACTCAAGCAGCGACTCTGTTGGTTTTACTCGGCTTGCCATCAGTTGCTCTTTACGCTCATCGCTCCAGCGCGAATCGGCAATCCCCGCCCCTGCTAAATTTATAATCACATCGAAGCTTTTATCACTCGTTGCAAGCTCATCATAAGTCATCATGTTGACGTCAGCAGGGTGCTGCTGAGATTTATCACGCGTCAGCCACGTGATCTTTATCTGCTCTTTTTTATTCTCATAGCGACTTATAATCTCTTTGCTAAACGCACTACCCAAGAACCCTGAGCCACCGCTGATTAAAATATTCATATCTCTATCCTTGTTGTGGACTTATTGCTTGTATTGTTCTGAGTCATCATTAACTCAAAAACTTTTTAATACTAGCGCCGAGTTTGAGCACCTTTTTGAGCATACTCGTTGGGAGTTTAAGCATCTCGGACGACCAAGTGGTTAATGTGTTTACAAAGTCTTGCGTGTCACTTATCCGCGTTCTAACTTCGCTGTTTTCATACTCAAACTCAGGACTATCCATCAAATCTTGTAAAAACTGTACGGTAGGTTCTAGCTCGCGCTTTTGGCGCTCAACGACGATGATACGTGCCAGCTCCCAAACATCGGTGTTGGTCGTGAAGTGATCTCGCCGGTCGCCCAAGATAGAGACTTTTTGGATTAGGCCCCAATTCTGTAGCTCTTTGATACTATTTGAGACATTAGAGCGCGCCACGCCTAGCGTCTCAGTGATCTCTTCGGCATTCAGTGGTTTACCGATGATATATAGCAGCGCATGTATCTGCGACATAGTGCGGTTCACGCCCCATTTAGGGCCCATCTCACCCCAGTGTAAGACGAATTTTTCGGTGACAGGATTAAGCTTCATATTGGCCCACACTTATTTATATTATTTTTTATTGATGCTTATCATTGATACTTGTAGTGCCTTAAAATATGTAACTCATAGCTTTTATTATCGAGAAATAAACAGCTTATAAGCCATACTGCGCTTTTCTTTTATTTCTGTCAAGACAGAAATTAGTAGATAAAACGTTATCTTTGTAGACTATAATTAACAACTCAGCTTATTTGGTAACTATAAAAAGAAAGATTTAGCGGATAATCTGGCCGCTACGCGCGTCGCCGATTTGACTGGGTAACTGATAGCCTAAAGTCGCACCGCGTAGATAGCCCACTTGCTTGAGCAACTGGCTACTCTCACTTAAAAAATAGCTTTGAGCTTCAGCAAGCGTCAACGCCGGCATCTGTCCTGACGGATTACAGCTCGTAGAGACAAGAAATCCATAGGGATTATTTGCTGTTACCAGCTGCGCACAAAGATTTTGTACTAAGGGGTGAGTGATGACGCGTACGGCGATGCTATCATGTGCACCTGTTATCCACTCCGGTATGGGAGTGGTAAGTGAGTCTGGGATGGGCAATAACCAAGTATGCGCTTGCTGCACAAGGACATCGGCACTAGGCTGCCAACTGGCAAGTACCGTCTGTCGCTGCTTAGGGCTGAGAGGGGCAAGTAGCGGCGCAATGCGCTCAATACTGTCGGTGACGACGATCATGCCTTTGTCTTGAGGGCGCTGCTTGATGGTTAATAGCTGCTGCACAGCGCTTTTATCGAATGGATCGCAGCCGATTCCCCAGACACTTTCGGTCGGATAGGCTAATAGCTGGCCTTGGTTTAGCCAATGGGCAGCTTGTACGACTGAATCAGTAACAAAGGGTGCAGAGGAAGACATAAACTAAACGCTCTAAATAAAAGTGTGCGTGTATTAATAACGATTAAGAAGTTAGCAACGTCAAAAGAAGGTCAAAAACACATCTTATAACCGTAAATAGCGGCCACCTTGGACGTCGATAGCGCCAAGTAGCTCTAGCTCCATGAGCTGACTAATAAGCTGAGGCGCTGTCAGCTTCGAAGCTATCAACAAAGCATCTAAATCCTGCCCATGCCAGTCGAGCAGCCCATAAATGGATGACAGGTGCTCAGGCACTTTGATTGGTGAAGAGGTATGGGCTGGCATGCTATGAGCTGACGATGTCTTATCAGCCGCTGATTGCGGCGATGAACGGCGCGATGTCGATGGTTTAGAGGGTGCAGTAAGTGATGATTGATTGGTTGAAAAATCAAGCTGGACGTTTACATCGCTTATTACCTGATCGGGATGATAAATCAGCGTCGCGCCTTCGCGAATCAGATGATGACAGCCTTCAGCATTCTTATTATCGATGTGGCTTGGCAGCGCAAAGACTTGCTTGCCTTGTTCGGAGGTGAGTCTGGCAGTGATTAGCGAGCCACTCTTGATAGTAGCTTCGGTCACTATCGTCGCTAGACTTAGGCCAGCAACTAACCGATTGCGACGCGGAAAAGTGTGCTTATGGGGCTGAGTATGCGGCAATAGCTCGCTGATGATACAACCGCCTTGCTCGATAATTTGACTAAATAGCTTGTCGTGATGATTAGGATAGAAGACCTCAATTCCTGTACCCATCACGCCTACCGTACGCCCTTGATAGTCGCTATCGGTTTGCGCAAGCGCTCCTAAGTGTGCTTGTTTATCTACTCCCATAGCCAAACCGCTAGTGACGACATAGCCGGTTTGCGCTAGATACTGAGCAATATCAAATGTGGTTTTTTGGGCATGAGCGGTTGGCTTTCGGCTTCCTACTATAGCGATTTGTGCTTGCTGCAAGCGGTTGATATTACCTCGGCAGAACAGTAGCGGCGGCGGATCGTAAATCTGTAGTAGCTGGGCTGGAAACTCGCTTTGATCGGCAAAAATTAGCTGATACTGTCCAGCGGTAAGCGCTTGCTCAATCCTGTCGATACTAGCGGATGTCTGCTCTTTATTTTTATGACGTGCTAAATGAGCGGCATGTATCCCTAATGCTTGCCAAGCCTCAAAGCCAGCTTCCCAAGCTTGCTGAGCACCGCCAAAAGCACTAAGTAGCTTATGATAGGCGGATAAGGAGGCATTCACCTCATACCACAGCGCTAATATTGCACACTGATTAGAATCTAAATGAGATGAAGGCGGTGGCGTCATAGTCGTCTAGCTCATACAAGAGAAGTGCTTGTGCAAATAAGAAACTGAATTTAACTACTGACCTTCGGCTCATAAACTAGCTAATTTGCCTTTATAAGTAAGGCGGTGGTAGTAATTGATCACCGACGTTCAGTGGCAGCTCTGAGCTCAGTACATAAGCATAACTGATGTCATCAAAGCTATTGAACACCATCACCATGCCGCTCTCTTCACTAGGCAGGCGTACAGCATTATCATTATCTAAGGTATCACGTACCAGTGGGCCTTTTTGATAGACGGTCAATACATCGCCAGGCTTAGCGCCTTGGGCCGTACCTAAGTTAATAGCCACGACACTGCCGCGCGCCGCTGAGCTGATAGAGTCCATCACTCGTACAATCATACCGCCGCGGCTCACTTGCGCGGGCGCTGGATAAAACACTGGCGGAATAGAGTTATCTAGCTCAACGAATACTCTGTCACCTTCACGCACTTCTTTACCATAAGATTCGGACAACTGCAGACTACTGATACCGTTTTCAGCGACACTAGTCACTATGCCGCTTGCTACTTGCATGGTCTCTAAACCGATGACCTTTTGGGTTTTAGGTTCGACATAGCGTTCGCCTTCACGGTAGATACCATAGCGCTGACCTACGATAAGCGGTACGCCTTTGGCATAGACTTTATCGCCGCTCGCGGTAATCAAATTGCGGTTTTTGGAAGCTAAAATATAAGGAGTACTATTAAAATCCTCTGGTCGCACGATGGTATAGCGATCTAACCAGTGCTGAATAGAGCTCAAAGGAATCGCAGGGATACTATTGGCGACTGAGGTCACAACGACTTCTTGCTCCACCTTACCCATCAATTGCTTTTCAATACCAGCGCAGCCCTCACCGGTATCAATACCGACTAAGGTCTTGCCTTGAATGATACATAAAATAAGAATGTCGTCAGGATAGATAAGGTTTGGGTTTTTGATTTGCTTATTGGTCGCCCAAATCTCTTTCCAGCGCCATGGGCTCTCCAAGTAGCGTCCGGAGATGTCCCATAATGTATCGCCTTTTTTGACGATATAGCGGTTGGGAGCATCTGCCTTGATGGCAGGCGCAGGATTATTAGCGTGAGCCGTAGTCATCAGTAAAGCGCTACTAAACATAGTAGCAACGAGCATTTTTGTTATCGTTTTTAGATTGGTATTCATGCGATATCCACAAGGTATAATTAAATCACAGGCATAACTTTATTCAACTGTAGTCAAGCCTTCTTAAAGATATCTCAGAGGCTTACTGCCAACTTTTACGACAATTTAGTTTACAATGATATGCACCATAGCACAATACGCGACACAAACTTACAAAAACATAACTTTTATGGCTAAAACCTTGTTGCCTAGTTTCACGTGAAACTAATCAACTAGCCGTTTGCCGTAACATGCTGGCGAATTTGTTCAGCGACTAGTTCAGCTTTATTATCTAACACCGTTACATGCTGCTCTAAGTCCTCTAAACCTTCAGTATGCTTAGGACGAGCAATCTCTATCGGCCCAACTGCTTCAATAATGGTCTCAGCGAATTTCACAGGCAATGCTGTCTCAGCGCAGATAATCACTTCCCCCTGTTTCTGCAATTCTTTAGCGACTTTAATACCGTCAGCGGTATGCGGATCGACCAGCTCTCCGTATTGCTCATATACTTCTTTGATCGTGTGCAGACGATCGGCATGAGTGGACTTGCCTGCCGCGAAGCCATAACGGTTATTGACCTGTTCCATCACCTCAGACAAATCAAAACCTTGCCCTGATTTCACCCCTTCAAACAGCTCATGAACACGCGCGCTATCTTTTTCTAATAATAGATAAACAAAACGCTCAAAGTTGGAAGCTTTAGAGATATCCATCGACGGACTTGAGGTTACATAAGTTTTGTCCGTGGTGCGCGGCTGATAAGCACCTTGATTAAAGAAGTCGTTGAGCACATCATTCTCATTGGTCGCAACGATGAGCCGCTCAATCGGTAGTCCCATCTCACGCGCAATGTGGCCGGCACAAATATTACCAAAGTTACCTGAGGGCACACTAAAGCTAACGGTCTTTTCATTGCTATCCGTCACTGCGAAATATGCTTTAAAGTAATAAACAATCTGCGCGAGTATCCGTCCCCAGTTGATCGAGTTGACCGTCCCTAGGTTATATTTTGCCTTAAACTCAGCGTCTTGTTGCAGCGCTTTGACGATATCCTGGCAATCATCAAACATACCTTTGATGGCGATATTGTGGATATTGTCGTCAGTTAAGCTATACATCTGCGCGCGCTGAAACTCGCTCATTTTGCCATGCGGCGATAGCATAAAGACCTCGATATTATCTTTGCCGCGTAACGCGTATTCGGCTGCACTACCCGTATCGCCGCTGGTCGCACCGATAATAGTAATACGCGCGTCCTGACGTTTAAGCACGTACTCAAAGGCATTACCCAAGAACTGCATCGCGACATCTTTAAACGCCAAAGTCGGACCGTTTGATAAGCCTAAAATATATAAGTTATCCTCAAGCTTACGCACCGGCACGATATCGCTATCGCCAAACACTTCTTCAGTATAAGTGCGATCGATAATATCTTTGAGATCAGCATGAGGAATATCGGTGGCAAAGCGCTGCATAATCGCTAGTGCTAGATCGGTATAGCTAAGATGACGCCACTCTTCTAACACATCGCTGGCAACTGTTGGATAATGCTCAGGCAGCATCAAACCGCCGTCAGGTGCAAGCCCCATAAGGAGTACATCACTAAAATCCATCGGCTCAGTCTGACCACGGGTACTGATATATTTCATGTCTTATCCTGTCTTTAATTTATTAATTAAACTACTAATTCGCTAATGGCTTTTGTAGGCTGACGCAAATCACGATTATCCATCTGTAATTTAAAGCACGTTTATTTAGCTATTTTTTGCAACAACGCATAATAAAAGCCATCCCCGCCTGTGCTATCTATCGGCAAGCACTGACGGCCGATGTCCTGCTCAATGCCCCAATTGCTGTCATCGGTAAACTCGATAGCTGTCGCATCGTTATTTTTGCTTAAAAAATCCTGCATTTGTAGCGTGTTTTCTTGCTTCAATATAGAGCAAGTCACATAAAGCAAATAACCATCGACTTTGAGCTGTGGCCACAGATTATGTAAAATATCTGCCTGCAAGGCAGCAGTTTGTTCAATATCTTCTTCACTACGCAAAATACTGATATCAGGATGGCGACGGATAACCCCAGTCGCAGTGCACGGCGCGTCTAAAAGAATAGCGTCAAACACTGCTAACTTATCAGAACCCTTTTCAGCCAATTGCCAACGCGTCGCATCCGCGCAGACAATATCTAGATCAATACTATTATTGGCTTGCTCAAGATTTAAGCGCTGCAAGTTATCGTGAATGCGCTCTATACGCGGTGCTTCATTATCAATAGCGACTAGCTTGATATTAGCATCGTCAGCCTTATCTTGTTTCACATGAAACAATGCTGACCTATCTTCACTATTTAATAGCTCAAGCCAGTGGGCCAGCTTACCACCGGGAGCGGCGCAAGCATCTAATAGCGTAAGCTTAGACACCGCCCTGTCCTCGCCTACACTCGCCTCAGTAGCTTCTTTATGCACAAGCGCTTGCTGGATAATAGGCGCGGCTAGCTGAGCGTATAGATCTTGAATACTCAAGCCGCCTTCAGCAAAACTAGGTAAACCGCTGACTGCTCTGCTCTGCTCTAAGCGCAGCGCTTGATGATCAATGACTGTGTTTACTCTATCCTTATTATCAGTAGCTTGTGATAGTGACAGACCTGTTTTAACCTCAACCCATTCAGCGCTGATATTGGCTTGCTGTAGCGTTTTTTGGTAGTCACTTACTGAAGCATCAACCGTATTTACTCGCAAGAACATCGGCGCAGGCTGGCGTAGACCTCGCATCAGCTCATCGTAATGCTCAGACCAATCTTGCTTAAGCTGATAGGCGAGCCAGTTTGGCAGGCTGTGTTTTTTATTACATTTTTTACGGAACTTGCTCGGGTTCTTAGCGACTTTGCGCAAGATAGCATTGGTCAGGCCGCTTGCGTGCGCAAACTCAATCTCCTTGACCGATTCAACCGTTTCATGGATAGCGGCATGATCAGCGACTTCTAGATACAGCAGCTGCGTCAGCCCCACTAGGATAGTCGTACGCACCTCTATCTCATCGATAGGATTATCCGCTAGGCTATCGAGCAGACGCTCAAGCGCAAACCACTGGCGCAAAGTGGTCAATAGTAGTGCATGGGCAAAGCCTTTATCGCCTTCGTGCAAGCTGTTCAGTAGAGGGTCGAGTACGCTTGAGAGTGACTGACCATTTTGGATGGCAAGCAAAGTACGAATGACACGTACGCGCACGCTGCCGACCATTTTTAGATTACTTGAAGGTTTGGGAGTTTTACTATTGGGGTTAGACGCTGTTGACGGTTGTCTCATTAAGTTTTATTTCCTTGACGTTTGATTAGTAGCGTCATGTTTGGCTAGAGTTTGCCGATCTTTGTTATTGACTAGCTGTTATTACTGTTCAGCTGTTATCACTGATCAGGATTGGCGGTGAATCGATCACCATCGTCTAATTGATTGCCATGGCAGACTTGCTCGGCGCTGACAGGCTTGCTACCGGCAAACTGTAGCTGAGTAATCGCTAGAGTCCCTGCTTGTGTTTGACCATCCTGTTTTCCACAAGCGACTAAGATAGCCTTGCGGCCGACACTAATGACAGTACCAGCAGGTTTATCTGTAGGCTGCGTCTCATTGACAGGCAAACTGGCTAGAATCTTGACTCGCTGATCCTGCAAAAAGGTATAAGTACCTGGCCAAGGATTTAACCCGCGTATCTGCCGCTCAATAGTCGCCGCCGACTGCGCCCAATCAATCTCACCTTCTGACTTGACTAATTTTTCGGCATAATTGGCCTCGGCATCATTTTGCTTGATGGCTTTGGCCTGATAACTCTCTAAGTCTTGCATGACGGTGATGATCGCCTGAGCGCCTAAGTCTGCCAGCTTGTCGTGTAAGCTTGCCGCGCTATCGTCTTCAGTAATCTCAGTGCTCACTTTATAGAGCATATCACCGGTATCAAGTCCCTGGTCCATCTGCATAATGGTAATGCCTGTCTCTTCATCCCCAGCGAGTAGCGCGCGATGAATGGGCGCAGCCCCGCGCCATCGTGGCAGCAATGACGCATGAATATTTAAGCAGCCTAAAGCCGGCGTCTTTAACACACCAATCGGTAAAATAAGTCCATAAGCGGCGACAATCACTACATCAGGCTGGTAGGTACGCAGGGTTTGCCGAGCGGCCATGCCCTCGGCGCTAGACTTCTTGAAAGTAGCAGGCTGCTCAACTACGATATCGTTATCTATAGCCACTTGCTTGACTGCCGAAGTACTGAGTTTTTGACCGCGTCCTGCTTTGCGATCGGGCTGAGTATAGACCGCAACAATCTCTATACCTAGCGACTCTTGCTGTGCAATAAGCGCCTGTAGGCTAGTCGCTGCAAATTCAGGGGTGCCAGCAAACACCACACGTCTTTTAGCTGTAGAGAGTGGTAAACCAGTATCAGTATCAATATCAGCGTCATTCATCAATGTATCGTCAGTAGCAGTCATTCTTTTCCTTATAATTCTTATAGCTTTTGCCAGTACTAAGCCCTAACTATCGGCTACTGGTAAACATGATATTATAGTTTGTCATATTATAAGTGAGTTTGAGGGCTTGTGCCATGTCTGTTAGCAAGGGACTAAGCACCTTGAGCGTCATGCTGATGATTAAGATGAGGTTATCTACAAATTTCTTGCTATTATAATAGTGGTCTTAGCATAGCAAATAATAACCCTAAGGTTTTAACGCAAAAAACATGCTGCAAATTTGTAGCCCGCTCTAACTCTCAGACTCTAGTGATCACTGTATCCGCTTGCCTTTCTTTGCAAGCATAGGATTATAATCTTATGCAAAATTTTCAGTCTCTAAAACGCCTACTGCTCTTTTATACTTTGACCTTAGTGATCCTATTGTCTTCGTATTATGCAGCGCTTTATATGGAGCTTAGGCATCATAGCGAGAGACGTAGTCTGGATATTTTTAATAATTTGCAGTATGACGTGACTGAACATGCAGCGATAACCAATGACGATGTCGAAAACATACTAAAAAAGCCTTATTTCCAAGACATCAGTTATCAGCTGATTTTTATGCTGCCCTCAGGTCAGACATATATCTATAATCACACGCGCCCAAATGAGACTGCGCTTGTTGCTGTTAGTTTTCCAGCGACCACCTCCAATGCAAAAAACTTGTATCAACTAGACAACCAAACGCTCAGAGCGGATATTAGCCTTAAAGGAGGGTATCAGCTCTACCTTGTTTTGCGCCATCATATACCGGATATCAACTGGACATCTTACCGCTATTGGCTACCGTTGATAGCCGCTCTTGTACTTTTTATAATAGCGCTACTTTATATGCTTCGCCGTCAAGCGAACTGGCAGCAGCTGCTACTTTATACTGACACTCTAAGTGAGGATGCTAAGGAAGCCTATACCCCAGCACCTTTTCCATTAGAGAAGACTACCTCTGAATTTTTACGCTTAGGGCATGCGCTTAGCCGTATTAAGTATCAGTTGCATCTTGACCATCGGCGCATCAACACCCTAAGACACCGCTTGGAGCGTTTGGTGGATGGCGCGCCGCTACCTATGCTGACGATCACCCGGCAAGGACAAATCAGTTTTTTTAACCCACGTTTTGAGCAGGTTTTTGCTACCGTTTTTCAAAGTGAAGTCAGTTATAGTTTAAGCGACTTTTTGACAGGTAGTGACAAAGCCACGCAGCAACTATTATTAGATCTTAGCGCTGAGCGCGTCACGCGTACACTACTGGTTTATGGTCTAGAGAACAACCAGCCTTATCAGCTGCATCTCTCTCCTTGGTTCGGCGCGCATGGTCAAGTTCGCGGATTTACGGCGCTGCTGAATAATGTTAATTCCTTTGTCAAGAAATGCGAAGATCTACGTCTAAAAAATCACACCCTTGAGAGTCAAGCCAAATCATCTACTGAGCTTAGATCTGTCATCGGCCATGAGCTACGTACACCGCTAAACGCTATTATCAGTACATTAGACTTGGTAGACAAGGACAGTTTGACCACCGCGCAGCGCGAGACTTTAGCCATTCTCACTCAGTCTAGTCACTCTATGCTGACTATGCTGAATGATATGCTCGATATGGCCAAGATAGAGGCCGGAAAAGTAGATATCCTTAACGAATCTACTGATATCTTTAAGCTTGGACAGCAGGTTAACGATCTGATGATAGGCAACAGCCGTCGTCGAGATATCGATATGTTGTACTATTTTGAGCCTCATTGTCCTCGCTATATCACGACCGATGGCCAGCGCCTATGCCAGATACTATTGAACCTTATGGACAATGCCGTTAAGTTTACCGATAGTGGTTATGTGGCGCTCATTGTAGAAGCGGTAACGACGCAAGAAGTGGCTGAGCTTGACCCAGCCCCGTTGAATAAGCTCAGCACCGCAAACGCTGCTATCAGCGCGCCAGACTCCGCGTCTAAAACGTCTACGTCTAACGCTTTGCCTCATACTCAAGATAGTACTCGTGTTAGTAGTCGCGTTAGTACTCAGGATAGCGATTGTAGGTGGATTCGTTTTAGGGTTAAAGATACGGGCATCGGCATGACAGCGACGGAGCAGCAGCAATTATTCGCCTATTTTAATCAAGCCAATCCCCAGATCACAAAAACGTTTGGCGGTACCGGGCTAGGTTTGGCTATCTCAAAAAGCTTTGCGCAGCTGCTTGGTGGTTTCATTGATGTTGAGAGCGCAGCGGCATGCGGCAGTACTTTTGATCTGTATATCCCTTGTCATACGCCTATTTATCAGCCGGTCTATCATTTTCATCATAGCTTGCTTAGCATTCATCTAATCGCAGTTGTCGATCAAGCGCTACGCGAGACTTACTTGCAGCGTATCGGCGATTATTTGTCGATGACTATCAGTGTTTATAACGAATTAAATGCAGCAACGCTAGCTCATCTAGAGCAGGAGCTTACGCCCAGTGAGCCAAGCTTGATGCCTATACTCTTGTTAGATTATGAGTTTTATGAAGAATATAATGCTACGCGAAGCTCCTCTTCAAAGACAATCGAGGATATACCTGGCGACGATCGCTCAGACACTGACCCTGATGATACACTGCCTGATGCCTTATCTGAAGCATCGTCTGATGCTAGCAATGCCCTAGATGCAATCATTAATAATAGCACTGCAACAAAGATTCTGCTAAGTAGGAAGCCCGAGCGCGGCATACCTGCAGCGTTGCTAGAAAAGTTTGATGGCTTCTTAGACAAACCTATCAATATTACCTTAATGCTCTCTGAGCTGATACGCTTGTCTCAGTCTCAGTCTCAGTCTCAGTCAGCAGCGCCGCAAATATCAGAGCCAGCGCCAACAGGATTACAAACAGAGAAAACAAATTCTGCCAGCGAAAATTTAGCAACTAAAGACCAACAAGCTAACGCTGAAATGGTTAAACAAACACTTGCTGAAACGAAGGCTACTACCCCGCTGATACTAGTCGTAGAAGACAATCCAATCAATCAAAAAGTCACTTGCAAGCTTTTATCTAAGCTCAACTATCGCAGTGTGGTTGCAGAAAACGGTGAGCAGGCACTCGCTTTATTAAAGACGCATCGTCAAGAGGTTGCGCTTATTTTGATGGACTGCCGTATGCCGGTGATGGATGGATTAGAAGCGACGCAAGCTATCAGAGATGCAGGCGATGATATTGCTATTATCGCCTTAACTGCTAATGACAGCGCCGAGGATAGAGTGAACTGCCAACAAGTAGGCATGAACGAGTTTTTGACTAAGCCGGTGCAAAGAGACAAACTCCAAGACGTACTGCAACGATTTATTTCATAAAGCCATTATCTGCCAAAAAAGCCTCAGTGATATCCGTTTGCGGGTTAGAGATAGTATTCGCTGAGCGGTTGTCTTTGTTTATTAAGCGCTCTAGATAGCGTGCCACGATATCGACCTCGATGTTTACTTTATTCCCTAACAGCCAATGTTTGCCAATATTTGTCACTTGTGCGGTATGCGGAATGATGTTTAAACTGACGATATTATCGCGGACTAAATTAGTGGTTAAGCTAATACCATCTACTGTAATTGAGCCTTTGGTTGCCGTATAATGCGCCAGCTCCTTTGGAATCTCGATCTCAATGTAGATGGAGCGCGCGTCCTTTTCTACTTTATTAATGACGCCAACACCATCCACGTGCCCTGCGACAATATGACCACCGAACCGTGTTGTCGGCAGCATAGCCTTTTCTAGATTGACAATATGACCGGATTTTAGGGACTCTAATGCTGTACGAGCGATAGTTTCACGTGAAACATCTACCGAATAATAATTACTGCCCATAGCGACTACTGTCAGACAAATGCCGTTCGAAGCTATAGAATCGCCTAATTTCACATCACTGAAGTCTAAGTCATCAGACTCTATAGTCAGGCGAATGTCACCACCTACAGGTTGCATAGATTTGACATGACCAATACTTTCGATAATTCCTGTAAACATATGACCCTCTTTCTCTATAAGATTATGGTATTAGGGCGTGTTGAATATTCAACCATGGCACTGACAGAGACTATTTTTTTAGGCGATTTGCAGATAAAAATGGTAAGTTTAGTCATTCTAAGCGTCTATTTTTATCAATAAAGCGGCAAAAAATAGTCCTGTCCCTGCAGGCTGATGCTAAAATCGCCCTAGTCGTTGCGAAAATCTAGCCAATGCAATAAGCATTACCTGCAATTTTCACTTAGACTAGAACTATTTTAGCGATCAGCAGTGCGCATTTGTGAATGTTCAACACGCCCTAAATAGAACTGACTTAGTTATCCTTAATTGAGCAAATAATATCATTTTCAATGCTGGGGATAACAAGGCTAAGCTGTGGATAACTTAATAAGGTTATAGCTATTTTCACGTGAAACTAAGCATATTTAAGAAGTTATCCACAATAAAGGCGCTGTTTTTCGATTTACTTCTAACCGTTTTTAGTTATAGTCAACCAATTGATTTAGCTAGTATTTTTTCAAAATAATGATCATTTTTTAATAAACAATGTTTCATATGAAACAAACTAGTATAAGTTATCCACACTTTACATCAGTTTCATGTGAAACAGTGAGGCTGGTAGTATTTATCCCCATCTTATTAAGGGGCTGCTATAAAGGTTGTAAAGTCAGCTTTAAGTCGCTGCCAACTAATTTAGACTCAGTATATTGAAAGCGTAGCTGCTGCGCCAAGGACAATGGGTTCACTTCAACCATAGCTCGTGCTTGCGACCCTAAGACACAAGGAGCTTGATAAACAACTAACTCATCGACCAATCGCTGATTAAGAAAACTACCAGCCACACTAGCCCCCGCTTCTACTAACACTTCGTAGCACTGATATTCGCTAACTAAATGCTTAAGCAGACTCAGTAGATCATCCTCGCGCCAATATAGCGTTTGTTGCTCCTGACATAACTCATAAGCGGAGTCAGCAGCATATATTAAGCGCTGACGCCTATCGAGCACGACAACTAAAGGCTGAGGAACTTGCCCGATATCAACTCCTAACTGCGATGAGCGCACATTGAGCTTTGGGTTATCGGCGATGATAGTTTGACTACCGGTAATGATGGCGCCGCTTCGCGCTCTAAGCCTTTGCACGTCTTCGCGAGCAGCAGCACCCGTTATCCATTTCGACTCTCCATCTGCCATCGCAGTACGGCCATCTAAGCTCGTCGCTATTTTTAGCCGGACATAAGGCAGTTGCGTGCGCATCGCTTTTAAGAATCCAAGGTTTAGCTGCTCTGCTTGCTCCTCTAATATGCCTATAGTGACCTCTATGCCTGCCTGCTCTAACAGTGCTACTCCGCGTCCCGCCACTTGAGGATTGGGATCGAGACCGGCGATGACGACACGCTTGAGTCCGGCATTTATCAACGCAAGCGCACAAGGCGGCGTACGCCCGGTATGACTACAAGGCTCTAAAGTGACGTAAGCAGTTGCTGCTTTTGCCTGCGATCCTGCTGCTCTTAAGGCGAATACTTCGGCATGCGGCTCGCCAGCTTTTGGGTGAAAGCCTTGTCCAACAATCTCCCCTGACTGCACTATAACGCAGCCTACTGCAGGGTTAGGCCTAGTGGTGTACAGTCCTTGTTTAGCCTGTTCAATAGCCAACATCATAAAGTAGTTATCTTGGGCATGCTGCGCATGATCGGATATAGACATAATAAAAGCTTAGTGTGATTGGAGTGGGTAAAGGTATTGGCAAGCTTGTTGATAAGTTTGTTAATAAATAATGACGCTGTTAAACCTATAAAAGTGTTTCACGTAAATAAAGCACATGAAGCTGATAGTAAAGCCAGTCACAGAATAGCAGCTAACTAATCGTTTTTATCAGCAGGACGTATATTAGCCAGTTCTTGCTGAAAAGCATCGATGTCTTGAAAATCACGATAGACACTAGCGAAACGCACATAAGCGACGTCGTCTAAGACTTTTAGCTCACTCATGATAATCTCACCCAACACTTTACTACTGATTTCACGCTCACCCATCTGTCTGACGCGCTTTTCGATACGGCTAATCATCGCCTCTTGCTCATCAGTGGTAATCGGACGCTTCTGCAGCGGCAATAAAATAGAGCGACGTAGTTTTTCATTGTCATAGGGCTCTATTTTGCCACTAGATTTGATAATACGCGGCATCACCACTTCTACCATCTCAAAGGTAGTAAACCGCTCTTGACAGCTACTACAGAGCCTACGGCGACGCACCTGCGCCCCTTCTGCAGCTAAGCGTGAGTCCATCACCTTGGTCTCTGAAGCGTTACAATAAGGGCAATGCATAATTTATCCTCTCCAATTCTAGCCATTATATTTGCTTGAAAGCTACAGCGACTTCACGCAAAAGAGTATGATTATAATGGTGTGCTACTGGTATGGTTGTTACGTTAACTTATCTGCCCATGCGGATTTATTTACCAATACAAAAGCTGCCGAATATCTTACCCAAAAGATCATCGGCGCTAAACTCACCGGTGATCTCACCTAAGCTGCCTTGTGCTTGTCGTAGGCTCTCAGCCACTAACTCTCCTGCCTTAAATACTATTAGTTGCTCATGAGCTTCTGATAAATAGCTAGCAGTACGTCTTAAAGCGTCTAGATGCCGAGTACGGGCGATAAGACTATTCTCAGGTGGGTGAAAGCCCACTTTAGCACATAACGCGTCTACTAAGTCTTCGATACCCGCACCTGTTTCACATGAAACATCGATCTGCTCATAGCCTTTATCCTGCATCTTAATTTGTGCATCTGTTAATAGACTATCGCTGCTAGACGTCGCTAATAAGTCGCTTTTATTAGCAATAATCAACAGACGCTTAGCTTCTGGTAACTCGCCGAACAGTTGCTCTGCAAGTTGTAATGGCGTGCTCTCGCCTTCAATATCACGAGTCACATCATAGACCAGTAGCAAAATATCAGCTTGCATGATAGCCGTACGGGCACGCTCAATACCGATACGCTCGACCGTATCTTCAGTGTCACGTAGACCAGCAGTATCAGTCAAATGCAAGGTTAAGCCATTAAGTACTACAGTCTCACTTAGCGTGTCACGCGTAGTGCCTGCGACTTCGGTGACGATAGCGCGCTCTTGACCAGCAAGGCGATTGAGCAGGCTTGATTTACCGGCATTAGGTCTGCCCGCTAACACTACGTGAATACCATCTCGCAGCATTTGGCCTTGCTTAGCGGTCGCTAGTACTTGCTGTATTTGAGCTTGGGTTTGTTCAAGCTTGTCTTGGATTATCCCGTCAGATAAGAAATCAACGTCCTCTTCATCAGGAAAGTCTATCGCCGCCTCGACGTGTAGACGCAGGTGAATAAGCTGCTCTAATAGCTGATTGATTTTATCTGAAAACTCACCACTCAATGAGCGAATAGCGCTGCTTGCAGCGGCAGCACTAGTAGCATCGATAGCGTCAGCGATGGCTTCGGCTTGCACCAAATCTAGCTTATCATTATCAAAAGCGCGGTAAGAGAATTCTCCTGCCGTCGCCTGCTTAGCGCCTAGCTCAAACACTCGAGCTAATAGCAAGTTCTGTAGTATTACCCCGCCATGGCCTTGAAGCTCAATGACATCTTCGCCCGTAAATGAGTGCGGAGCTTTAAAATATAAGACCAAGCCTTCATCGATGATAGTACCGTCAGCCTGATAAAAGCGGCAAAAACTCGCTAGACGCGGTGTAAAACTACTTTTACCGGTTAATTGACAAGCGATGTCATAAGCTTTTACTCCAGATAGACGAATAATACCGACACCGCCGCGCCCTAATGGCGTAGCGATAGCCGCAATCGTAGTCAACCCTGATTGAGCTTTTACTGGCATTTGCATAGCATTTACAACCACTCTCAATAACCAAAACCTCTATTATAGACGCCTTATCTAATACTGACAAAGTAAAGTTGAAATAGGCCGTCTCGATACTCTCGCTTTGCTTAGTAAACAATCATAATAAACTCAGCTATAAAAAAACCACCGCCTAAGCGATGGTTTTAGATGACTACATCATCAGAACTTAATTAACTTAGCACCTTAACGGTACGACGTTTTTGTTCTTCTTCCACTTTCTTATTGACGATATATTGCTGCGTCATACTAAACAAGTTGTTCACTGTCCAGTACAGTACTAGACCCGCTGGGAAGAACAACATAAAGGCGGTAAAGATAATGGGTAAAAACTTCATCACCTTAGCTTGCATTGGATCAGCAGGCTGCGGATTTAACTGCTGCTGGATGTACATCGAGACGCCCATTAATAACGGTAAGATGAACCAAGGATCCATTGCAGATAAATCTTGAATCCATAAAATCCACGGCGCGTGACGCAGCTCAACACTCTCAACCAGTACCCAATATAGCGCTAAGAAGATAGGCATCTGCATCAAAATCGGCAGGCAACCCGCCATCGGATTGACTTTCTCTTCCTTATAAATACTCATCATCTCTTGCGACATCTTCATCCGATCGTCGCCATGCTCTTCTTTTAGAGCCGCTAAGCGCGGTGCCAACGAGCGCATCTTCGCCATTGAATAGTAGCTCTTATTAGAGAACCACATCAGCGATATCTTCACTAAGATAGTCAGTACAATAATAGACCAACCCCAGTTGCCTAATACTTTATGAATACCATCAAGAATAGCAAAAAGTATCTTCGATATCGGCCACAATAAACCATAATCGACAGTTTGATTCAGACCGACAGCAACCTCTTTGAGCTCAGACTGTACTTTCGGACCGGCATATAAAGTGGCGTCTAAAGTTAGCTGCTTATTTGCAGCAATATTGACAGGCTGACTATTAAAACCGATGAAATAGTCGTTACCTGTCTCGCGGCTGAAGAATTGACCGGTGAAGTTGTCCGGTGTCCAAGCCGATACAAAGTAATGCTGGACGATACCAACCCAGCCCTCATCACTAGCAACATTGAGCTCATCATTACTAAACTTGTTGAACTTAAGCTTATTGTACGGATCATCCGGCGTACCCCAAGCACCGCCTAGATAAGTCGCCATACTCAGCGCGCCTTTATCAGACATTCCAGGATCTTTGCTATCATCACGTTTGAGCTGAGCAAACATCTGCCCTTGCCACGGCTGCTCTGATCTGTTTTGAATCTGATAGCTAACATCGATGGGATATTTGCCATGAGTGAAAGTATACGTTTTCGTTACCGTGACGCCATCTTGTTGATAAGTTAACGGTACTGATAAGGTCTGTTGCCCCTCTTTCATCGTATAGCTATCAGCTGCAGAACGATAACTGGCTCGGCCATCAGCAGTATCGATACCGTTTGGACCGATTAAGCCTGACTGAGCAACATAGACACGATTACTATTATTCTCTAGTAACACAAAAGGCTCATCGCTATCGAGCGTCGCATCGTATTGCTTTAGTGCAGCATAAACAATGTCGCCGCCTTCAGGATTGATCTTGAGATCATAACGATCGGTGGTCACAGAGATAAGATTGGTGTCTTGCGCCGGAGTAGTGGTCGCAAGACCATTGTCAACCGGTATCGTCTGTGCCGGAATGTCACCTGCAGCGCCAGTGGTAGAGGGGATATCACCTCCTACTGTAGTCGCCGCGTTCGGCGTCGTTTCTACAGCTGGCGCATCAGCATAATCATCTCGCCATGCCAAAATCAGCAGATAAGCGGTAATTAGCATCGCAATGATGATCATTACCCGTAATATCTTTTGCATAAACCTGTCCTAGATTAAATATTAGGGAACTAAAATTAAAGCACGCATCACGATTACTCACTAAATCGTGAATCGTGATGCTAGCAATAGCAGTGTTAGCAATCATTAACATAAAATGTGCATTATTTTACTAAAAATTAAGCCTAAATGATACCAAGAGTGTGGATAGGCTGGGGATAACTGAGCATAACTGGGAGTAACTTGGATAGATTGTGGATAACTATCGAGATATGAGTATCTCTGGGATAAGCTGTGGATAACTATAACAAGTTATTGAGATGAAAAGTTATCCATATCTAAGACTTTTTTAGCGCATAAGGTAGTTTAGCCGTGCGACATAGCTACTGTTATCGCGATAGACGCTACTAGTTAGTCGACGACTATTAGCGTCATTTAACTCATTTTTCTCATCTGTTCCTGTCAAAGCTGAACATAGAGGCTTGTAGTGATAGCTAGCTAAGGGAATAGGAACAAAGTCAACGCCATGCCCACCCCAAGGCTGACAGCGGCCAAGGCGTTTTAGTAACAGCCAACCTCCTTTCCAAACGCCATGCCAAGCGAGCGCCTGCTTGCCATAATTCGAACAAGTAGGGTAATAGCGGCAGCGTGCTGGTAGCATCGGACTTATTATCTTTTGATAGATATTAATAAAATTTAATAAAATAAAATAAAAAGCCCTATTAACTAAAATCTTTAAATAAATCATTTTATTTTTTTTCGATTTTTTTAAATATATTATTTATCTCTTTTATCAACTCTTTATTTTCTAATCCTTTTATAGATTTTTTAACAAAAAAAACGATATCTTTGTTTTCTAGATTATCCGCTTGCTTACGAAAACTTTCTCGAATTAAACGTTTGAGTAGATTACGACTCACCGCAGTAGGTACTTTACGCTTAGTAATCGCCATCCCAACCCGAGGCTGCTCAAGAGTGTTGCTGCGTACAAAAGCCATAAGATGACTTTGATGGAGTTTACGCTCAGGAGCATCGAACACCTCACGAAAAGCCGCTGGAGTGAGTAGGCGCTGCTCTTTAGTAAAGCAGAAGGTCTCGGTAGCTAAAATAGGGTTGGACATAGTAAGGCCTAAAATGAGAGCTCTACGATAGTTATGAAATGAGCAACTACCGCAGCGTTTGATGAGGGTCTTAAGTATAAATTAGATACGAAATATAGAGACAAAAAAAGCGCCAATATAGGCGCTTTTAATAGATGGCTATCTCTCAGTTATAGTTATCTGCTGAGATTATCTGCCAATTACACAGTAAGACGATGACGTCCTTTAGCGCGGCGACGTGCCAATACTTGACGGCCTTTTTTCGTGGCCATACGTGCACGGAAACCGTGAGTACGTTTACGCTTGATCACGCTGGGTTGGAATGTACGTTTCATAACTCACCTATCAAAATAATGGACTAAATTCAAAATAATGCAGGATTATACCATTGTCACAAATTCAGGTCAACGAACTAATGCATTGTTTTCCTAGCGCTTTTGATCGTTACGCTGTTGATAGATTCCAATAGAGCTCAAAGCGCTCTTTTAGTGTCGTTAAAGACGTTAACAAAAGAGACTTTGCTAGTTATCTGCGTCGTTCTAGTCGTTATTATTACAGTTACTTTTGTCACTGTTTTAAAAAGTTATCCACAGATTTCAGCGTTCTCTATAATAATTAACTATTAATATATATAAGTATTGTTGTTATTGGGAGCCGGTTTTTCTGAGGATAACTCTACTATAATGTTATTTATCAAAACGATAGGCTATGGGTAACCCTGTGGATAAGCTGTGGGTGAAATGTGGGTAAGTTAAGGTTGTGAGTTATCCCCAAAACTGTCCACAGAGTTATCCCCAAAATATGGGATGTTATCCACAGGCCGTTTATGGTAAATTAGCCGTCTTAGGCTACCGAGGTTTCTAGCAAGAGATCTATTTAAATTGTTATTACTAAGCTTGCAGATATCAGTCCTTATTAAGAAGTGGTAGCTAGGATTTTTGGCTGTGAATACTGCTATTATTTTAAATATAAGCGCTAAGGTACTTGTTGAGTACAAGCTAATGAGGTTGGTTTTTTATGATAGACACGGCGACACTTTGGGATAAATGCTTGGACGATTTACGTTATCATGTCAAAGATAACGTCTTTACGATGTGGTTAAGACCTTTGTCTGCGCATGAGGAAGCGCAAACCCTTGTTATTAGAGCGCCTAACGATTATTTTGTTTCTTATATTAAAAAAAACCACTTAGAAGACATTCGTCAACTGGTCGCTAAACACAGTCAAGGTAGTATTATTGACGTGGTAGTCCGTGTCGATAATGCCAACCAGAGCACTCAAGTCGAAGATCAGAACCATGCACAAGGCGCTACAGATATCAACTCTAGCGAACATGCCAACTCTCAAGATACTTCGTTTAATAACGACCCTCATCTCCCCTCCCCTACCCCAGCGTCATCAAAAAATAATACTAGTAACTTTGGTTCTGACCCTAAAGTAGATGCTGGAAATAACCAACAATATGCAGCGTCCAATGACTCTGCTGATGCAAAGTCTCTTAGCTATCTAAACCCTGAATTCACCTTTGAAACCTTTGTCACCGGCAAGTCGAATAACCTCGCCTACAAGGCTTGCTACGAGCTGAGCAAGCGTCAATCAAAAAATAGGCATAATCCTTTATTCATATATGGCCCTTCAGGTCTGGGAAAAACACATTTAATGCATTCTGTTGCTCAGCGCTATGTGAAAAATAATAGAAGTTTTTATTATTTCACTTCTGAGAAGTTTATTAATCAATTAGTATATTCTTTAAGAAATAATAAAATAGAAGATTTTAAAAAGAAAATAAAAAAAGTGGATTTATTAATTGTTGATGATATTCATGTATTAGCTGGAAAGACAAAAAGTAGTAATGAGTTTTTGACGTTATTTGCAGATTTCACTAGTGGCGATAAACAGCTTATTCTGGCCTCGGATCGTCATCCGTCACAAATGACTGAATTTGATGAACGCTTTCGCTCGAGGTTCTCTTGGGGATTGACAGTTGCTGTCGAGCCTCCTGAGATTGATACTCGCGTACAGATATTGCAAAGAAAGGCTGCTTCTTTTGGGATGATACTACCCAAAGAATGCGCTTTGTTTATCGCACAGAATGTAGTCTCTAATGTGAGAAGGTTGGAAGGTGCACTCAATCAGGTATTTGCCAACTCTAATTTGACTGGAGCTCCAGTGACGCTTGAGATGGTACAGTATGCGCTCAAAGATATCGTGGCTATGCGCGTACAAGCGGTCAATATGGATAATATCCGCAAAGTAGTCGCTGAATACTACGATATCAGCGTCAAAGATCTAATGGGCCGCAAACGTACTCGTAGTATCGCCAGACCACGGCAAATAGCGATGGCACTGTCTCGGGAGTTGACAGGTGATAGTTACCCAGATATAGGTCAGTCTTTTGGTGGCCGCGATCATACAACGGTTATGCATGGCTGCGAAAAAGTAGCGCAGTTACGCGCTGAGGATCCTACGGTAGACAAAGACTACAAGGCGCTAGCGCTGATGCTACAAGCCGGATAACGTGAATGAGTTAGATAACACAATAAGCAGGAACAGGCAAAACAGTAGCGCGGTATTTTAGCGACTAAATATAGTTTATAATGAGTACTATTCAATCACTTAAACTTAAGGTCATTCTAAGGATAGATGTCTTAGCGATATCACTTTGAGCCTAAACTCCTAAAAAACAGATTTTCTAAAATAAGAGTACCTAGCATGCAATTATCGATTAATCGTGAGTCGTTATTAAAAGCTATTAACTTAATCGCTAAGGCCGCTGATAAGCGCCATAATATGGTGATTTTGGGTAATATAAAACTGCAACTCTCTGAGTCTGAGCTGATACTGACCGCTTCGGATCTAGAAGTTGAGCTGACTTCCAAACTTAAGCTGCCTGCTGGTGCTTGTATTGAAGCGGGTACAACGACTTTGCCAGCGATAAAGCTAAAAGATATCTGCAAATCGTTACCCGCACAAGCGCAGATCAATCTGACGACGCAAGAAAACGAGCGCTGCTTACTCACGAGTGGTAAAAGCCGCTTTACTTTAGGCACTCTACCAAGCGAGGACTATCCGAGCTTAGGGAATCCTGAGAATATCACTGCCTTGACGATTAGCCGTAGCCGACTGATAGATCTTATTCATAAGACTCAGTTTGCGATGGCGATTCAGGATGTTCGCTACTATTTGACTGGTATGCTTTTTGATGTGTCGCAGCAGCAGCTAACCACCGTAGCGACTGATGGTCACCGGTTAGCGCTAGCGCGTAGTGTGATCGATATCGATAGCGATTTGAATATGCAGGCAATTTTGCCGCGTAAGGCAGTGATTGAGCTTGAGCGCTTGGCTACTGAGCTGGGTAAGATGCTAGGAGATAAGGACAATAATGTTACCTTAAGTTTCGGTCGTGAGTTTTTGCAAGTGAGTCTACCGTTCGGTGAGGTTGATAGCACCGGACAAGTCAGCACGGACTTGATGGTCACTTTTACCGCGCGTCTGATTGATGGTAAGTTTCCTGACTATCGCCGAGTTATGCCTAGTAATACTGATAAGCTGGCTCTGTTTAGTAAAGAAAAGATGACTGACGTACTGCGCCGAGTGGCGATTTTGAGTAATGAGAAGTCACGCGGAGTAGTATTTAACTTTGCTAGCGATGGTATGGTTGAGATACGAGCTAACAATGCCGAAC
Source organism: Psychrobacter sp. Ps3 (assembly GCF_022129275.1). Lineage (NCBI taxonomy): Bacteria > Pseudomonadati > Pseudomonadota > Gammaproteobacteria > Moraxellales > Moraxellaceae > Psychrobacter > Psychrobacter sp. Ps3. Next base: position 36,803 of record NZ_JADQAL010000012.1, on the reverse strand, counting down.
AAGACGAAGCGGTGGAGATGGTACAAGCTAAGTATCAAGGCGAGCCTATGGAGCTGTCTTTTAACGCCGCTTACTTGCAAGATGTGCTCGGCGTGGTACAAGGCGATGTACAGATGCATATGAGCCAATCTAACGCCTCGGTGCTAGTCAACCAGCTAGGCGATGAGTTCCATCAATACGTTATTATGCCGATGCGTATCTAAGCTTGATAAGGTTTTCGTAATCATTATGATTGAACGTTTACAAGCGACAGACTTACGTAACCTTCAACAAGTCAAACTGCAAGCAGCAGCATGTAATGTCATCATCGGAGAAAACGGTAGTGGCAAAACGTCGCTGTTAGAGGCGATATTCTTATTGTCACGCGGTAAGAGCTTTCGTCATAGTCAGCCTAAACGCTATGTTCAGCACCATAGGCCATCGGCCATTGTCCATGCTGTCTTAACCGACGGCGCTAGTTTAGCGATTCAAAAGCAGACTGACGCTACTACCGTCCTGCGCCTCAATCAAAATACCGTGTATAACCAAAGTATCCTCACCGAACAACTACCCACATTACTGATAGACCCCTCATCAATGGACATGCTCGAGCAGGGCAGTGCGAGTCGTCGTCAGCTACTCGATTGGTTAGTGTTTCACATGAAACAAAGTTTTCATCCCCAGTGGATAGCTTATCAGCGCTTATTAAAACAGCGTAACAGTTTACTTAAGCAAAGTAGAAGTCTAACCCAAGTGCAATTAGCAGAAATTAAGTCCTGGAATAAAGCTCTAGCTAACCATGCGGCACTTATTCATCATTATCGTGAGCAAGTATTTCTAGCTTGGCAGCCTTATTTTGAGAAAAGTATAGCGCAGCTGCTACCGTCTTATGCTCAGCAAATCAGTCTAAGCTACCATGCAGGCTACGATGTCGCGATACCACTAGATTTACAGTTAGACGAGCGTCTTGCCCAAGATCTACAGCTTGGCTATACTCGTATCGGTAGCCACCGTGCCGATATTCATGTGCATTGGCGCTCCCAGAGTGAGATGGGTATAAAAGATGAGAAGTCTAAATCAGTAACGGAGTATCAGACGGGCACAACTGAGCTGTCTGCGTTAAAAGAGCAAAAGCTACCTACGTTAAAAGAGCAAGCTGCGAACGTCTTATCCCGCGGCGAAAAGAAGCTACTTATTACCGCATTACGCCTGTCGCAATTACCACTATTGCTCAACGATGACTCTGCTGAACAATCGGCCAGTCAAAACCTGCAAACTGATAACCAAGCCATAACTACACCAGTTGTACTATTAGATGATATCACCGCTGAACTAGACGATAGAGCGATAGATATCTTATTATCCACTTTGGCTAAGCTGCCTTGTCAGGTGTTTATGACTAGCTTGACGGCCGATGTGTTACCGATAGTCAATCAATATTGGTCGTCTCCCAATATGTTTCACATGAAACAAGGTGAGTTGACACCTTTTGAATGACTTATGGGTTTTATTAATTACAGATCTAATTGAGCTTTACTCATTTAATCTGTTTATTGTCTTGTTTTTATAACTATACAGCCTGCTAGTAACTACTAATTGTAGATTATAATCCTAATCACTCAATTACAGACAAAGCTGCTGTCAAAGACACTGCTAAAGGTGCTATAAATCACCAGTAAACAGTGACTTACAGCCAAAAAAATGTTAAAATAAGGCTTTATATTTGCCCTATTTTCAGCGACTATTCTATAGCTTTTATTTCATAATTTTTATTACCAATAAGGTGCTAAATTACTGGTAATAAGACCGTGGAAGTCAATTCCTACAGTTAAAAATTGAAATCTAAGACATATTGTAAAGATGCTGGCTTTATTCTGATTTGTATAAAGCTGACGCACGATTATTAGCTGATCACGGCTTGATTAAGGAATGCACATGAGTGATTCATTACCTATCGATAACGAGCAGTTGGATACAACCAGTTTAGACAGTACGCTTGAGACTGATATGCTTGATACTGTAACCCCTGAAGGCTTGCCCTCTGATTATAGCTCCAAGGACATCCGTGTTTTACGCGGACTTGAGGCGGTGCGCGTGCGTCCAGGCATGTATATTGGCGATACCGATGATGGTACTGGCTTACATCATATGGTGTTTGAGGTTGTCGATAACTCTATCGATGAGGCGCTCGCCGGTCACTGTGATCAGATTGATATTATCATTCATGAAGATGAGTCGGTTAGTATCATGGACAACGGTCGCGGCGTACCCGTAGATGTTCACCCTGAAGAAGGCGTGTCAGCGGCGCAGGTGATCATGACGGTACTACACGCTGGTGGTAAGTTCGATGATAACAGCTATAAAGTCTCGGGCGGTCTGCATGGTGTCGGCGTTTCAGTCGTCAACGCTTTATCAAAAAAGTTGGAGATGAATATTTGGCGTGAAGGCTACCATTACAGCCAAACTTATACTGATGGTGTGCCGGACAGTGAAATCCAGCAGATGGAAGCTACGGATAAGACAGGGACCCAAATCCGCTTTTATCCCAGTAGTGATGTGTTTACTGGTACTGTTTTCGATTATGATATCTTAGCGAAACGCTTACGCGAGCTGTCTTTTCTTAACTCAGGGGTGCGTATCGTCTTGACTGATGAGCGTATCGATAAGCGCCATGAGTTTGAGCACAAAGGCGGCCTGTCTGAGTTTGTCAGCTATATTAACGCAGGCAAAGAAGGCATCAATGAGGTCTTTCATTTTACCAGTGAGCAAGACGACGGTATCGCGGTCGAAGTGGCGCTGCAATGGACAGATACCTATAACGAAAAAGTACTGTGCTTTACCAATAACATCCCGCAGCGTGATGGCGGTACGCACTTATCAGGGTTTCGCTCAGCGCTCACGCGTGGTCTAAACAGCTATATGGATCGCGAAAATCTGTTCAAGAAAGAAAAAGTCGCGGTCAGCGGTGATGATGCACGAGAAGGGTTAAGTGCGATTGTCTCAGTGAAGGTGCCTGATCCAAAATTCTCAAGCCAGACCAAAGACAAGCTGGTATCGAGCGAAGTCAAGTCAGCAGTCGAATCGGCGATGCACGATAAGTTTAATGATTATTTGCTTGAAAACCCAAGTGCAGCTAAAGCGATTGCCAATAAGATTATCGATGCCGCTAGAGCTCGTGATGCTGCTCGCAAGGCTCGTGAGATGACGCGCCGCAAGACTACGTTAGATATTGCAGGTTTGCCTGGTAAGTTGGCAGACTGCCAAGAAAAAGATCCATCACTATCAGAGCTTTACATCGTGGAGGGTGACTCTGCGGGCGGATCGGCAAAGCAAGGTCGTAGCCGTAAAACTCAGGCTATCTTGCCGCTTAAAGGTAAAATCTTGAACGTGGAGCGCGCGCGTTTTGATAAGATGCTGTCATCTGCTGAAGTAGGCAACCTAATCACCGCACTTGGCTGTGGTATCGGACCTGATGAATATGATCCGGATAAAGTTCGCTATCACAAAATCATCATTATGACTGATGCTGACGTCGATGGATCACATATTCGTACGCTACTGCTGACCTTTTTCTTCCGTCAAACGCCGGAGCTGATTGAGCGTGGTTATATTTATATCGCACAGCCGCCATTGTATAAAGTGAAAAAAGGTCGTCAAGAGCTGTATCTAAAAGACGATGAAGCACTAAAAGCTTATCTATTGTCCTCAACGATTGATAATACCAAGCTGCACGTCTCTGAAGATGCGCCAGCGATTACTGGTCAAGCGCTTGAGACACTGCTTAACGACTATAACCAAACGCAGCTGATCAAAGCTCGTTTGCAAATTCGTTTCCCAGCGACGCTGTTAGATGCGCTGACGCATACCCCGAAACTGAGCACAGACATGACGTATGATAAGTCAGCGATGCAGGAGTGGCAGACGCAGCTACAAACTCAGCTGAATCAATTCGGTGATGAGCTAAGCCCTGAGATTGAACTGGTCAATATCCATGAGCCGCAACCAGAAAATATGGACGCTGCTGCCGCTGATCTGCTGGGTATGACCCCCGCATTGACTGCTGATGAGAGTGAGGCGGCTGATAGCGATGCCTTATCGACCAAGGCCCAGTGGCTACCGCGTATCACGGTGTATGTGCATCAGCTGGCGCATCATTACTTGCTCGATGCTAGCTTTATCAACTCGGGTGAGTATAGCAAGCTGCTGCGTTTATCAGCGGAGTGGAATACTCTGTTAGAAGATAGCGCCTTTATTCGCCGTGAAGCGGGTAGTGGTACTACTAAAGATATTCCGATACGCGATTTTGATTACCTCTGGCAGCAAATGATGCTAGATGCCCGTCGCGGCTTGGCCATTCAGCGTTATAAAGGACTGGGCGAGATGAACGCCGACCAGTTGTGGGATACGACGATGGACCCAGAGAATCGCCGTATGCTACGCGTCACCATCGAAGATGCTATCGCTGCCGATCATATGTTCACCTGTCTAATGGGTGATCATGTCGAGCCACGCCGCGTGTTTATCGAGGAAAACGCATTAACGGTCTCTAACCTTGATATCTAAGGTTTAGCGTTTACATTAAATATAAAATACCGCTTTGATACACATTGCGGTATTTTTTTAATAATAAGTTTGTTTCACGTGAAACTTTTATAAGTAAATTGTCATAAGCTGGCAATTATAATTGATGGACATCAGATGATCGAAGTACTGTTACTCGCTATTGCGCTAGCGATGGATGCGTTTGCGGTGTCGATAGGACTGGGCGCTAAATCCCAACAACAAAACCCACGCTATACCTTGCGTTTGGCTATTTATGCGGCGTTATATTTTGGTATTGCGCAGGGTGTGATGCCACTTATCGGCTATTTGCTGGGTGCGGCACTGTTAGGTTGGTTGGCTGCTGCTGCGCCTTGGATCGGTGGATTTATTCTTATCGGACTGGGTAGCAAGATGCTCTATGAAGTCTTTTTGGCAGATGAGGAAGAGAGCGTAGATAAGGGGCTACGAGTAAATTATGAAGCGGCTTCTATAAACGATAGCCGAAAGAAAAACATCAGTCATCGCACCATATTTACCCTCGCCATTGCCACCAGTATCGATGCGATGGCCGCTGGTTTTACCTTAAACTTACTCGCTCTCAATGCGTGGCTTGCTTGTGTAATCATCGCGATTGTCACAGCTGTTTTTAGCGCTATCGGCATCTACTTGGGCAAAAAATCAGGTACGTATCTTGAAGATAAAGCAGAAGCGCTCGGCGGCTTTGTACTTATCCTCATTGGCTTAAAGGTCATGTTTGTTGGCTAGGGTATGCCCTCAATTCAATCTATAATTCAATCTATATAGTCATCTAAATGGATTAAAAAAAACTGCTTTGATAGCCAAAGCGGTTTTTTGTTTCACGTGAAACGCTAAAGGTACGCTTTAGCAATAATTACGCTTCGTCAGTATCAAAACGCCAAGCTAAGACCCGCGTGCTCTTTTGACCTTGGCTCATCTCAACAATACGCATTTGCGCCACATCCAGATCTTTTAGTAGTTGCTGTAAAGGTTTCACGTTTTCAGACTTAGACACTAAGCTGGTAAACCAGCCTACATATGCAGCAAACTGCTGGCTTTCTCTTATCATATTACTTAAAAAAGCAATCTCGCCGCCCTCACTCCACAATTCTTTATGTTGACCGCCAAAGTTAAGGTTTTGCGCGGCATTGCCTGACTTTGTAGAGTGACGACTGATTTGCGCGCTTTCGTTTTTGCCGCGATGGCGCTGCAAATTATGCTGTTTACGGCTATTGGCCTGCATCGCTTCTTCTAATGAGGCATGAAAAGGTGGGTTACATATGACGACGTCAAAATAGTCTTGACGACCGATAATATTTTTAAAGATATGCTTAGGTTCAGGTTGCAGTTTGATCTTAATCGCGCCTTTGAGCTTGGGATTGGCTTGGCTAATTACCGTCGCCGTATTCACTGAGACCGGATCGATGTCGCTCGCGGTAAAGCGCCAGCCATAGCTTTGGCTGCCAACAATAGGGTAGATAGCACTGGCACCAGTACCGATATCAAGTGCATGAATATCTTTGCCTGTAGGCGGCGTATTGTCTTCGCTCACATGAGTAGTCTGCGCCAACAAGTCGGCAATATAATGAATGTAATCGGCGCGCCCAGGAATCGGCGGGCATAAGTAGCCTTTAGGAATATCCCAAAACTTGACGCCATAATAGTGCGCGAGTAGTGCTTGATTAAGCACACGTACGGCCTTAGCGTCGGAGAAATTAATCGTTGGCTCGCCTTTCGGGTTGGTAATAGTGTAATCGGCAAGTTCAGGTAGCGCGCGGGTCAATAGCTCAAAATCATAGCGACCTTGATGGGGATTGCGCGGATGCAATTGACCGAGTTTTTTCGCGGTTGCTGGGGATCTATTTCTATGTTTTGGACGGTTATTTCTAGAAGAGGGATTAGTCATAGTAGTAGGCTATAAAGTCTGAAGATAACCGTCTAGTTTAGCAGATTTCATCAACGCTAAATGGTTTATCGGCTACGGAAGATCAGGTTTAAGCCCAATAAAATCATTGCTGTACCGAGTACGCGATCTATCCAATGCTCAAAACGCTGAAAACGTTTGAGGATGACAGGAATCGACAATAGCATCACCACCGTGCTAAACCAGGCCATCTGTAATACCATCATCCATACGCCGTAGATAGAGAGTTGCCAAAGTGGAATATCGGGTGATAATACTAAAGTAAATATAGCGACAAAGTAGACTGGCGCTTTGGGATTAAACACATTACAAAAAAAACCTCGGCGCAGAGTAGCAAAGCTAGATTCAGTTTTATCTGTAACATTGCTATTACTATTATAATTATTAGTAAAAGTGGTCGTTTCTACTGGTTTTTTGGGTTTAGCGCCAATTCCTTGCCAACCTAGATATATAAGATAAGCGCCGCCTAACCATTTGATAGCAGTTAATAGTGGCTGTGAGTGCGCTATCACTGTCGCCAGTCCTAGGATTGAGTAAATAATATGCACGGCTAGACCTAAGGTAATCCCTAAGCTACAAATCAAGCCAGTACGTCGACCTTTGGTTAAAGTTTCACGTGAAACTAAGACGAAATCAGGGCCAGGGGAGGCAGCTGCTAGCAAGTGCACGCTAGTGATAAGCAAAAAACCGTGCCAAAATTCCATAAGATACTCGTAAATTGTCATGTTTGTCGACAGTCTCATGATGGTGGCAGTTATTAGAATCGCGGTCAACTGCTATTCATTTTGTAAGGCGTTTAGTACGGCCACTTGTGTAATGGCGATAGGCTGTCTATATTAAAAGTCAGTAGCATTATTTTAAAAATGAGATCACACCCTACGATAACGACAAACCTAAAAAGGATATAACCATGACCACCCAAAACGATACAAGCAATCGCATCACTTATGAAACTGACGGCTACATTTGTCTCATCGGGCTTAATCGCGCCGACAAACGCAATGCTTTTGACAGCCATATGATCAAACAACTCTCCGAGGCATTAACAGATTATGAGAACGACGATAATCTACGCTGTGCGCTCATCTTCGCCCATGGCGAGCACTTTACCGCTGGTCTTGATCTGATGGAGCTACAAGATAAATGGAATAAAGGCGCGTTTGAATTTAGTGACGATGAAATCGATCCATGGGGTATCGGCGGTAAGCTGCGCACCAAACCTGTGGTGGTGGCGATACAAGGCACCTGCTTTACCGCGGGAATTGAGTTGATGCTTAACAGTGACGTGGTTATCGCAAGCGACAATAGCAACTTTGCGCAAATGGAAGTGCAGCGCGGTATCATGCCGTTTGGCGGGGCGACGGTACGCTTTGTCGCGGCGGCAGGCTGGCAAAAAGCCATGCCATATCTATTAACCGGTAAAAACTTTGACGCGCAAACCGCCGATAAACTAAACCTAGTCAGTGAAGTCGTACCCAATGGTGAAGAGTACGAGCGCGCGCTAACGATTGCCAAAGAGATCAGCACCTCCGCCCCGCTTGGCGTGCAAGGGCTGCTATCCTCGGCGCAAGATGCCAGCCGTAATGGTGCAAAGTCAGCGCTGGCTAATATTCATGGTTATCTGCCGCATTTATTTCATTCAGAAGATGCCCGCGAGGGCGCAATGGCGATGGTTGAGCGCCGCGAGCCTGAGTTTAAGGGTAGGTAGAGACTCGTAATGCTACCGAACGCATGATGTAAAGCTTTCTTTAACCGTATGACCAAGGACAATACCAGTGCAATATAACTTCGACGAAATCATCGATAGACGCGGAACGGGATCACTTAAGTGGCACTATAGTGACGATACCATTCCGCTATGGGTCGCCGATATGGACTTTAAAGCCGCGCCGCCTGTCTTGGCTAGCGTACAGCGCGCGGCCGATCACGGCGTCTTGGGTTATACCAAACCGACCGGCGCTTTGTATGAGGCGATTATCAACTGGCATAGCAATCGTTATGGCTTGGATTTGACACAGGATAATATCTTATTTTCGCCAGGGGTGGTGCCAAGTCTTGCGCTGATGATGCAGATATTCACCGAGGTAGGCGACGCGGTACTAGTCAATGATCCTATTTATACGCCGTTTATGACTAAGGTGCAGCAAAATAAGCGCACGCTTGTGACATCTGCGTTAAAGGAAGTCGATGAAAAATATCAGTTAGATCTAAAAGATATCGAAGCTAAAATTATCGAGCATAAGGTTAAGCTATACTTGCTATGCAACCCGCACAATCCGGGCGGACGCGTCTGGACTATTGATGAGCTTAAAGTGCTGCTTACACTGTGTAAAAAGCACGATGTCGCCATCGTCAGCGATGAGATTCATCAAGATTTAACCTTGACTGATCATACCTTTACGCCTTTCTTAAAGTTAGCAGAAGCGGCAGGTTACGCGCACAAGGTGGTGAGTCTCACCTCGATGACCAAAACCTTTAACGTGGCGGGCATCAAAGGCTCGATGATCTTTGCCAAAGATGACGCTTTAATCAAAAAAATCAGCCAGCAGCAGCAGCTAAATGATGAATATGAGCTGAATTTATTTGCTTATACGGTGATGCAAAGTGCCTATGAAGAAGGAGGAGAATGGCTTGAACAGGTGCTGGCTTATATTGAGAACAATATCGAGATTACGATAGACTTTTTAGCAGGGCATCTACCTGATATTAAGGTTATGCGTCCTGAGGCGTCGTATTTGATTTGGCTCGATTGCTCGGCATACGGTGAGGACAATCAGGCGCTGTATGACAAACTGCGTGCGGCGAAAGTTGAGCTGAATTCTGGTATTAAATACGGCCGCGAGGGGCATCTGAAAATGCGTATTAATGTGGCGTGTCCGGAGGCGCTGCTACGTGAGGGGTTAAATCGGGTTTATTCGGCTTTTGAGGGTGGAGTTTAGTCTTAGTGCTTCTTGCGCAAGGAATTAGTGCAAATGAAATGACAGAAAGGTTTATCAGTAGTAAAAGCACTATAGTCAGTTTGAAATAAAGTCGATACGCTAATATTAACGTGCAGCTGCTATAAATTTTACTTGCATGCTGTGTCTACGCTGACAGAGGCTGCGCAAAATTCATCCCAGCTGCACTGTATCTGTTTTAAAGTGAGTCGACTATATTATCTTCAGCGCTAAATGCTAGCCATCATTGCACAAGAGCTATACTAGTAAATATTCATGGCTATCTACCACGTTTGTTTCATTCAGAGAATGTGAAAGAGGAAGCTATGGCAATTGTTTAAATACAGGCAGGTGAATTTAAGGGAAAGTGAATATAATCAAAGTATTAACTATAAATACCAAATGAAACTTTTTCATAGACTTAGAAGAATTCATCTTGAATGGTTTCGAGATACAAATCAGAATTACCTAATGCATGGTAAATAACAGAGTTATAACTGTTTACGGGATGTATCGTTGCTCTGTTTAGAAGGTAATTCTTATGTACTGATATAAGCTGATTTGCTGTACCTTTAAATCTTCTCATCCTTATAATTTCACTTGCAATCATAGAAATAGCCGCATCGACATACTTTTCATGTATTAGATTTTCAAATTGAAAGTTAAGTCCCTTATGCATGCTTTTATGTATTTGAGTTTTATTAAAATCGGTGTAAAAAGTAACTGCTAAGGTTGTAAAGTCACGATTAGTCGAATCAAAGAATGGCTGGTTACTAGGAACCTTTGCAAATATCCACTGCTCATCGTATATAGAATTATCTTGATTGAAATATGGATGTATAAGCAGAGGATTAGTAGAACTATTTTTACGAAGGCTCAGCGCATTTAGCGTAGAATTACAATCATAGCAACACGGGATAAGGTTAGTTGGCTCAATACTTAAAAGGGGGAACTGAGCCTTTGGTAAAAAATGGTCTAAGGTGTTTGCAAGCCCTTGGTTACAATAAACGCAGCGTTTGCTCGCAATCATAATTTTATCGTGAAATTTTGATGGTTCTTTATTTGATTTTAGTTTTTCATAAAGATTTACAATTTTTTCCCTATACTCTTTGTTGTTTGTGACCTGCAGTTCCTTATTAACAAAGCTTTTAAGTTGATGTAACTCACCAAGACTAATATAAAGTTCACTTGATTCTAAGAAAACACCTTTCTTAGCAGTGATCAGAGTTTTAAAATGGCTATTATTCAGGGACTTAATACATGAGCTAAGTATGTCTGAATACTTAATATTAGGTCTTTCTATTCTTTTCATATTATAAATTGATAACCCTAGTCTGATTTTTTACCATTTTTAATATAATTATGTTTAAGTAAATATAATAGGCCCAAAGCTTCGGAGCCTAATTTATTATCAAATATCTCTATTACCTTTTCCACATTACAGTTATTTTCATAAAAAGTTTTTCTAAGTAGTTTATAGAAACCCGAAGATTTGACTTCAAGAGAAAAAATCTCATGAGTTAAGCTACTTACATTTTCTCCAAAGCTCTCTATTTCAGGTCTTGAGATACTAATTTCATCACCGACTCTACTAATTATTTGCACACAAGATTGAGGTATTTCTTGGCTTACGACTGGTGAGTGTGTAGCAAAAATACAGATACCATTTTTCTCAATAAGAATAAAGTTTATAGCTCTAATTAATGCTGAAAGTAGAGGAGGATGCAAATGTGTTTCAGGTTCATCAAAAAGTATAAGAGTTTTTTCAGTAACTGTAGAAATAAGGTTTGTAATTATTAGTAATACTATCGCATGCCCAGAGCTTAAGTCTTTAAAAAATTCAAAGTTATTATTTTTACTGTCATTAATATTGAGAGTTAATTTTCGAATTATATCATTATCATAGCTTTCAGATATATCTTCTAATATTTTAATAAAAGTTTTTTTAAGTGATGTCGAGGAGCGTATTAGTTTAAAGGAATCAATAAAATCTTTATTAAGAATATCAACGTTCTTAATAAAGACTTCATCGTTCTTTTTATACTTAAATCCGATATATGATAAATTGTCTCTAGTTTTTAAGTCTGGTAAATAGTCTCCGAATACACTGTAAGATATATAAATAGCTTTGCTAAAATAATTTTTGTCTATTGAGTCAGTAACTCTAAAGGCACTAAATTTTCTATTTTCATTTTTATTAATTAGTTCGTCAAACATATAGTTTAGAATGGTTGTTTTACCTACTCCATTACGCCCTATCAACGCATGAATGTTTGAAGGTGGGTTGGATAAAGCTTTTACTCTAAACTTTAGATCCTTTTCTTTGTAATTGAATAGAAAATGAAAGTCTGTTAGTTTTTCCCTACCATAGATAATTTGATTAAACTGGTACTTTATTGACCATTCATCTTGAGACCTTAATAATGAGTCCTTAAGGACTAATTCATCTCTATAAACTTCAAGTAAGTTTGTATGCAAAGCTATATCATTCAAGTACCCAAGAACCCTCGCTGTCTCATCACTAAATATTTTATATATATTTTCGTAATACTCTGGACTTTGGCCTATAGAGAAAAAATCCTTATCAAGACTTTGAAACTTTCTATCTATTACTTTTCTTGTAGAGTGTTCATATGTTTTTCCAACTACATTATCTGAATCTAGTTTGGGTCTTTGACCTTTAAAACCAATTTTTACCTCTCCAATTGGAACTATGGAGATTGATGATTTTTTATAGTACATATGAAACTTAGTCTCAAACCCATAATCATCCCAAGGATCAGTTGAAAGAATAAAAGAACCTACTGGAATAACTTCTTCAGAAGGTTTTTTATACTCTTTCACATAGAAAGTAGTCATTTGAGAGCCTTTATGGTTTTAAATACAAATGTTAAGTAATTTTTCACCATTTATTATATAGGTTTTTCAAAAAATAACTATAATGATTAGAATTTTCATCAAAGTTTGGAAAATTATATCCGAAATAAAGCACTCTATAGTATCTAACAAAATTCTGCTATATCTTAAGAGGTTGCCCTAAAAAACGGTTTAGCCCTGACAGTAGCGGCTATCCTGCTGACGACAATGGCGATGCGGACTGTGGCTGAGGGTAGTATCGAGAATACAGGAATGCCATCAGCCGTTAGTGCCCGCCACGCTTAGGGGTACAGATACAAGCAGAAGGCGCGATTAGCTCCCACACTTTATCAGCCACAATCATCCCACCTTTTGAACACTGCTAATACGCCGACACCTCAAACTTGCGAAGACTACTTGACGGGGTAGCCTGTGATGTCTTGAATGCTTTGGTATAAGGGTTTTAGGCGCTCGTACATCTTCAGATAGACCTCGTTATACAGGCGTTTATAGAGTTGCACGTTGGCTTTGATGGGGACGAATTCGTCGCCTAAATGAGTCATGGCGTCGCTAGCTGTCGCGTGGTCAGGATAGACGCCGAGACCCACCGCGCAGTTGATGGCAGCGCCAAGGCCAGTGGCTTCAAAAGTGTGCGGGCGGTAGGCGGGCATGGCAAAGATGTCGGCGGTGAGCTGCATGGCAGCACTGCTTTGGGAGCCGCCGCCTGAGACGCGCAGGTGTTTGATGGGTTTGCCGGTGCGCCTTGAAATGGTATCAAAGCCAAGCTTAAGCTCATAAGCCAGTCCTTCTAAGATAGCGCGGTAGACGTGTGCGCGGGTATGCACATCACCAAAGCCAATGAGTGCGCCTTTGCCCTCAAGCCCCGGATGACGCACGCCCGGTGACCAATAGGGCTGCATGATAAGTCCCATGCTGCCTGCTGGAATGTCTTTGACGGCGGCGTCGAGGAGCTTTTCGGTATCGATGCCTTGGGTTTTGGCAAGCGCTTGCTCATAGTGGGCGAATTGTTCTTTAAACCAGCTGACCATCCAAAAGCCGCGATAAATCATGTACTCGTGATTGTAGTAGTGCGGGGCGGCGGCGGTATAGGCGGGCATGTGTTTGAGTATCTCGACATAGTCGGGGGAGATGGTGTTGATGGTGGCGGTGGTGCCAAAGCTAAGACACGCAGTATCGGCGGACAGTCCCGCTGCGCCTAGGGCTTCGCAGGCTTTGTCACTGGCGGCGGCAATCATCGGCGTGCCCTCTGGGATACCTGTGACTTTGGCAGCTTTGGCGCTTATCTCACCAAGAGTTTGGCCTGGTGGGATGATTTTGGGCATTTGCTCGGGGGTACAGCTAAACAGCCGCCATTTAAGGTCTTTGGGTTTGAGCCATGTTTGCGCTTTGTAGTCATACGGCAGATAGCCGACCGAATGACCATTTGAGTCGATAAGTTCACCTACTAGCTGATAAGTGAGGTAGGCGGAGAGATTGACGTAGTGCGCGGTCTGCGCCCATATCTCAGGCTCGTTTTGCGCAAGCCAATTACAGCGCGCTTTTTGCTGGGCGTCTTTGACTAACTCGCCCATGCCGATGAGTTTAGTCAGCGGGTGTAAAAAACCAATGTCATGAGTCTCAGCGCGGCGCAAATCCATCCAAACGATAGCGGGGCGTAGCGGCTGCATGTCTTTGTCCAGACATATCATAGTATAGCGCTGGGTGGCGAGACTGACGCCGGCGATTTGTTCAGGTTTAATCTCGCAGCTTTGCCACAGCTTTTGACAGGCCTCACATAGCTTTTGCCAATAGTAGTCGGCGTGCTGCTCGGCATAATTGGGCTGTTCAGAGAAATACGGCTCGATAGGCACGCGGGCTTTGGCAATCTCGCTGCCGAATTGATCAAAGATAAGCGCGCGGACGCTTTGAGTGCCGTTGTCGATAGCTAAGAAATAAATCGGGTTTGCAGAATTATCGGTCATAGTCGTCCTTAACTATACTCAGTTCTAGTTAAAACTGATACACATTTGCTATGTGCTGCTGGGATGCTCCTTTTGAGATAGTTGCGCAGCATCGAAAAGTGACGAAGTCGCACAGCAAGCAAGGAAAATTTATACCAGCCGCACAGCATAACTCTTAAAGTATCTTAAATGTAGGTATAAAAAGCACTAAGCTGCAGGCAAATGATAATAACGCTGCCATAACTCGCTATAGCGAGCGACTTCTTGTTGCCACTTTTGCTCATCCCAGCCCAGCTCCTGCTGGCAAATTTGCTTCAGTCTGGCGCTAATCAGTGGTGTCATCGCACCGTGCGGTAGGATTAAGCCTAAGCGCGTCCGCCGCAGTAGTAAATCATCTAAATGTATGACTTGTTCAAAGCGCGCGGCAAAGCGAATCTCCGCCCAAATAGTGTTGCTATCGGTGACATAAGCTAAGTCTTCTTCATGCGCCAGCTCAAGTAAAGTATCGAGCTGTAGACCATAGAATCCTTGTAAGCGCTGTTGTAGATCAGAGGGTAGCGTCGCAAACTTAGGATGGATGGGTGCTACTTTACTAAAGACCTGATCGCCATTTATCGCTTGGTTGTGAGTAGCAGAGTCATCAAGCGCGAGCACCTTTTGACACTTTTTAAGCACCTCAAGGGCAATCAGGCGAAAGGTGGTCAGTTTGCCGCCGCTGACGGTCACGAGATTATTATCGAGCCAGACGCTATGATCGCGCTTTTCTTTACTCGGGCTGACGCGTTTGCCATTGCCGCTATCTGCTATCAGCGGTCGTACGCCTGCCCACGTGCTGATGACATCTTCTCGATTGAGATCGGTATCATCAAACAATGAGTTAGTCGCTGCTAGTAGATAATCGACCTCTGCGCTAGTGATACCGACTTCTTCGTCATTAAGTGGCGGATGATCTAAGTCAGTGGTGCCAAGTACCGTACGGTTCTCCCACGGATAGACAAACACCGCTCTTTTATCAGCAGGATGCAAAAAGGTATAGGCTTGCGAGGTAGGTAAGCGCTCTTGACTGACGACTAAGTGACTACCGCGTGAGGGACGTATTTGCTTGTTGAAGCTTTGCTCAGTTTGCTCGCGGGCTTGCATACGTAAGGTATCGGCCCAAGCGCCTGTCGCACTGACCACCACTTTGGCGTGAACCTTATAGGTTTGATCTTTATCTTTAGAAGCGGTGTCTTTTAAAGTTGCACCCACCACCAAGCCTTGCTCATTGGTGATAAGTGACTCGGCTTTGAGATAATTAATAGCGTGCGCGCCGTCATGAATGGCTTCGTCAAGTACGCGCATCACTAAGCGCGAATCATCGGTGACCGCATCGCTAAACTGGCTGGCGCCCAAAAATTTATCTTGCTTGATATTAGGGTTTAGCCGTAAAAAAGCGTCTTTTTTAAAGTATTTAAAATAGCGCTTACCCGCTATTCTGTCATAGACGCGTAGCAAGGTATTAAATATCCACGGCGGCGGAAACTTACCTTTATAATGCGGCATGACGTAATGCATCTCGTTAACTAGACCGCTTGCTTCAGTGAGCATACGCTCACGCTCACGCACGCTAAGTAAAGTAGTCTTATAATCGCCTGAGGCAATGTAACGCAGACCGCCATGCACCATTTTGCTTGAGCGGCTGGAGGTGCCCCAAGCAAAGTCTTTTTGCTCGATAAGCAATACGACAAGGCCACGCCTTGCTGCCTCGCGGGCAATGCCGGTACCCGTGATACCGCCGCCGATAATGAGCATATCCCAAGGTTCAGATTTCGTTAAGGGCGCAAGGGCTTGCTGGCGTTGTTTGCTTTGGTTCATAAGATTTTATTCTTAATAACAATTTACTTTGACACCCAATGAAATAAATACGTTGAATAATGACGCGCGACTGATATTCATTTTTCTTGCGTGCTGTGCTTACGCCGACAGAGGCGGCGCAAAACAAATATTAGTCACGCTGTAGCGCTCTTCCACTAAACTGTCTATAAACAAAGCTCTTAATTAAAACTAATCTTCGAGCAATACCCCTGGATTCATACGCTGCTCAGGATCTAGACTTTTGAGCATATCATGAGTCACTTGAATCCCAAGCTTACCTTTTTCGGCAGCCAGGTACGGGGCATGATCGCGGCCAACGCCATGCTGATGCGATATGGTCGCTTCACCATGGTCAAGGCTCATACTGGCCGCGTGTTTGATTTTTTGCCAGCGCTTTAGTGTTGCTGCATGGTCTTTGGCGGCGCGGAAGAAGTAAGTGGTGTATAGACTTGCGCCTTGCTTATAGACATGCGAGATATGGGTAAAGGCCATCACCTCCTCTCCTTCGTCCGCTAAGGCCGTTTTTACCGCCTCTTGCATCTGTGCCATTTGCTCGTCAATACGGCTCCAGTTGGTAGCGGTCTCAAAGGTATCAACCATGATGCCGCGATCCCATAATGTACCGCGCAGATATGGGAATTTAAAACGCCCGTGCGCCCAAACACTACCCATAATATTGGTGATTTTACCCGTGACACTACCATTTTGCTTTAACAATTTATTAAACTGCGTCACTGCTAGTTTATTCTGTGCTTTATCGCCTGAGAATCCATAAGTCAGCATTACCTTATCTGAGCTGAGTCCGCGCGCTTTTAGATAAGTGCTAATCGCTAAAAACTGGCTTGGCGTCGTACCTAGATGCAAATGCGCGTCAGTCTCGACCGCATTGCTTAGGCGTAGCATAGAGAGGCGAACATTGTTTTGCACCGCTTGTTTGAGTACCGCTTTGCCCGCTTCCCAATTCGGCAAAAACGCCACTTTAAATAGCTCTTCTTCAGGTTGTGATTGCACGCGCATCTTGACTTCGGTAAAGATACCGGCGCGGCCCTCAGTACCCATCATCATCTCACGCAAATCAGGCCCTGCTGAGGATGCAGGAATGTCAGCAATCTCTAGCACGCCTTGCGGGGTCACTAAAGTGCCGCCAGCAAACATCTGCTCGATACGACCATAGCCGAGCGATTGCTGACCACTTGAGCGCGCCGCAATCCAGCCGCCAAGCGTCGATAGCTCCCACGACTGCGGATAATGACCTAAGCGATAACCGTGCTCGTCCAATTGTGCCTCGACTGCTGGACCTTGCGTCCCCGCGCCAAAGGTCGCAATTTGGCTATCAAAATCTAAATGAATAAGGCGATCCATTTTACTCATGGCGACGGTCAAAACAGGCCGCGCGCCCTGTTGCGGATTGATATGTCCGACTACGGAAGTACCACCGCCAAAAGGAATAACAATCAGATCGTGCTCTTGGGCAAGTTTTAATAACTGCTCGACATCAGCGGTCGATTTTGGGTGCGCCACGCCGTCAGGGAAGACTTCAAAGTCGCCGCTGTGCATCGCGATCCAATCGGGGAAGCTTTGCCCACGGGCGTGTCTCAGCCGCACCTCTTGGTCGATTGATACCATATCGAGAGCACTGATAGCTTTAGGTAAACGCGATTGTGGCACGGTTTTTAGTACTTGCTGTAAGCTAACTGATTTGAGTTTTTTGGTTTTGCCGATATGCGATTTAATAAGTTTTGCGCCATGCGGCGAGACTTTTTTATTGATATTGACGTTACCCCAGCCATTCCAGCGCGTTTGCTCGATGGGGGTGTTAAGAGAGGTATTGGTTTTTGCAGTCATGTCTAGGTTGGCGTTATCGTTGTTGTCGCTATCAGAGATTTGCAGAGTAGAGGAGGGTTTAGCGTGTTTACGGGTAGGGAGTTTGAGTTTGCGCATAGAGACATACCTGTCGATTGTAATCACTGTACTTGTGGTTAGAGGTAGCGGTTAGTTGGGTTAAATAGCTCAGCATAAATAGCGTTTATTAATCACCATACTAATGTTTTTGACTGATAGCAACAAAAAAACTATTGTTTATAAGTTATAACTAGACATGCCCTTTTTGTGTTTGGATAACCCTTTAAACTTTACCCAAATCTTCTAAATCGACAAATTCCTTTTCTCCATGGATCTTGTACATTCTACGTTTGATGTCTGGATAGTTGGTGATATCAATCGGCGGTCTGCTTCCGCCCATAAGGTAGGTGGCGTCGCTATCGCTATCATTACGCATCGAATGCGCTGCACCGTACGCTGGAAAACCAACAAAATCGCCAGCACTTAAAGGATAAGTCTTATCGCCATAGCGCAGTGATAGCTCGCCTGATAATACGTAGATAAACTCATCTGACTCTTCATGATAGTGGTGCTGGGTGGTTTCATCGCCCGGCTCAACGCGTACTAGGTGTAAGCCAAAGGCGTTTAGTCCAACAATATCGCTTAGAGATACCGTATGACGAGTGGCGTTGTCGTTAAACTGATGCACGTGCTTGGTTTCAGGAATCGCGGCGATATCGGACTTAGTTAGGATATAGTCTTTTGGATCGTCGAATTTGGGCTTGGGTAGGCTAGTCATGGTTTATCTCCGTTATTTTTTCAGACTTAAGCTTATATAGTCAATATGAAATAAAATCGATACGTTAATAATACCGTGCTACTGGTACAAATTTTCCTTGCTTGCTGTGCGCTTCGCACTTTTCGATGCTACGCAGCTGTTATTCAAAACAAGTATTCCAGTAGCACGGTATCGGTTTTAAAGTGAATTAACTATAGTAGCGAATATTTTTTGACTTTATGTAGTTAATTGAGTAGGTACGCTTATGATTTATTTGCAGATGAAACGCTTTTGTTTATTTACCTAATCCACGTTATCTAGTCGCCCATGATTGGCTTAAACTTGTTAAAATAGGCTGATAATTTTACTTATTGATGGACATCGATTTATGACCACTGCCGCTGCTATCCCTACTATCAAAGAAGATCGTATTCTTATTCTTGATTTTGGCTCGCAATATAGCCAGCTCATCGCTCGCCGTGTGCGCGACTCTGGCGTTTTTTGTGAGATGTTCCCTTATGATATCGACACTCAGCGCATCATGGACTTTGGTGCCAAAGGTGTCATCCTATCGGGCGGCCCTGAGAGTGTGCATGCAGAAAACAGCCCACGTATCAATGACGCTGTGTTTGAGCTTGGTGTACCAGTACTTGGCATTTGCTACGGTATGCAGGCGATGGCAGATCGCTTCGGCGGTAAGGTTCATGCCAGTGATATTCATGAATTTGGCGCGGCAACCATCAATGTCAATGGCCACTCAAAGCTTACTAGTGGCATCGAAGATAGCGTCAGTGAAGACAAATCGACCACGCTAAACGTCTGGATGAGCCATGGTGACAAGGTCATCGAAGCGCCACAAGGCTTTGATATCATCGCCAGCACACCAAGCTGCCCGATTGCGATTATGGCTAATGATGACAAGCAATACTACGGTCTACAGTTCCACCCAGAAGTGACGCACACCCTACAAGGTCAAGCGCTGCTAGGTCGTTTTGTCCATCAGATTTGCGATTGTGCTGGTGAGTGGACGCCAGACAATATCGCTGATATGCGTATTGCGCAGCTCAAAGAGCAAATCGGTGATAAACAAGTACTGCTCGGTCTCTCAGGCGGCGTCGATAGTTCAGTGGTTGCGGCGCTACTGCATAAAGCGATTGGCGATCAGCTCACTTGTGTATTTGTCGATAATGGCCTCTTGCGTCTGCACGAAGGTGATCAAGTGATGCAAGTGTTTGCCGAAAACATGGGCGTCAAAGTCATCCGTGTCGATGCCGAAGACTTGTTCCTAGACGCGCTAGCAGGCGAGTCTGATCCAGAAGCCAAACGTAAAATCATCGGCAAAACCTTTATCGATGTGTTTGCCAATAGTGCCCGCGAAATCAGCGCACAAAGCGATGGCAAAGCCATTGAGTTCCTAGCACAAGGGACGATTTACCCTGACGTCATCGAATCAGCCAAATCACATCAAGGCAAAGCGCACGTGATTAAGAGCCACCATAACGTTGGTGGTCTACCAGATGACTTGGCGTTTGAATTGGTTGAGCCGTTACGCGATCTATTTAAAGATGAAGTGCGTAAACTTGGTATCACACTTGGTCTACCAGAGAAGATGATTTACCGTCATCCGTTCCCAGGGCCAGGTCTAGGCGTGCGAATCCTTGGTGAAGTGAAAAAAGAATATGCTGATATCCTGCGTCTTGCCGATGCTATCTTTATGCAGGAGCTGGAGCGCTCTGGCTGGTATGACAAAACCGCGCAAGCCTTTGCGGTATTTCAGCCGATCAAATCGGTCGGCGTGGTCGGTGATGGCCGCCGCTATGCGTGGGTCATCGCGCTACGTGCCGTTGAGACCGTGGACTTTATGACTGCACGCTTTGCGCATCTGCCGTACGATTTGATTGAGACAGTATCGAATCGCATTATGAATGAAATCAAAGACGTGTCGCGCGTGACGTATGATGTGTCTAGCAAGCCGCCTGCGACGATTGAGTGGGAATAATTATTCATATGCTATGATTGTAATATCAACGCAAAGGAGTGATGGATTATGAAACTGGTGCATGTGGGACAAAACGAGTGGATGTTTGAAGATGACGTTAGCGATAAGTCGGCTGACAATAGATCAAATGCGCTTGGCGCTGGTAGAGCGCTTAATCTTAAAATAAAAGCCTTTGTAGATGCCGAGGTAAAAAAAGGTCGTGATATCAATGACATTATGAATGAAGTCATGACTAAGTTTCAGCATGAAATCGTGCAAGACTTTGATGAGCAGCCGCCAACCTCGTTTCAAATGATCCAAATGATTTTGGAGAAAGAGGGTTATGAGGCAGCTTTAGAGCTAGCAGAATTCTTGGTATTAGAGAATCTAGATGATCCTGATGCCTACTTTAACTCAGCGTATTTATGTGAACAAGTTGGTGAAAGCTTTACGGCATTGCTGAGCAGTCGCGAATGTATGCGTCTTTATTTACAGTGCTTTCCTAATAAGTTTGATTGGAAAAAAAGCAAACTACCATGGGGTATCCTAGAAAACCGCCCTTTTCTGCGAGCATTGTTTCAATTGGTCAACTTATATGCCGATAATGGTCAATTTGATTTAGCATGCGTAGAAGGTGAAAAGCTATTACAAGTCTGCCCTAATGATAATCTAGGCATTCGCGAACGCATGATAGATTTTTATATGCTCACCGAGCAATACCAAAAAATCATTCAACTTTGTGACCGCTATCCTGAGGATATGCTTGCAAATATCGCTTTCGGTAAGGTGCTGGCTTACTGTTATCAAGATAAATTAGATAAAGCTGAAAAAGAGTGGGATATCGCAAAAGATAACTTACCTGAAGTGGCGCATGAAATTCTTAAAAAGCGTCATCCTAGACCACGCGGTATGGGCATCAATAGTTATGGTATCGAAATTGGTAGTAAAGTGCAGGCTTATCTTTACTGGGAGCAGATGGGCGATTGGTGGGAAGAGCATGCTACCGCTCAAGCCCTGATTGAGAAAAAACGTGCCGAAAAGAAGAAAAAATAATCCTTCTTAAGCAAGCAATTTCGGTATTCCAACCAATCAAATCAGTTGGCGTGGTCGGTGATGGCCGCCGCTATGCGTGGGTGATTGCGCTACGTGCCGTCGAGACGGTGGACTTTATGACTGCGCGCTTTGCTCATCTACCGTATGATTTGATTGAGACAGTATCGAATCGCATCATGAATGAAATCGCTGACGTCTCACGCGTGACGTATGATGTGTCAAGCAAACCACCTGCGACGATTGAGTGGGAATAATTTTCTAGTTTTAAGCGCATAAAAAAAGCCCATCGTTGTATGGGCTTTTTTGTGGGTGGCATTCTCACCTTTGCGGCACACGCTGCACTACAAGACTAAAAATTGCCATCTTTACCCAACCGATTGGTAATATCAATCAACATTATCAACTATTACAAATCGGTCATCACGTTCATAAGGCGTATCATAGTGGCACACGATAAGGCGGCACAGGCTATCTAAGCGTGACGCTGCCACCACATAGCACAAGAATCATAAGGATTTTATAATGAACGTACTTGCCTTTGGCACCAGCAATAGCCGAAACTCAATCAACCAAAAACTGGCCCGCTATGCCGCCACGCAAATCGACGATGCGGACGTGACGTTACTTGATATTCATAATCTTGAGATGCCGATATACAGCGAAGAGCGCGAAAAAGAAAGCGGCATTCCTGCGTTTGCACATGATTTTTATCAAGCGATTGGCGAAGCGGACGCGATTGTGATTTCTTTTGCTGAATACAATGGCTCGTACACCGCCGCGTACAAAAACCTGTTTGACTGGACGTCGCGTATCGATATGAAAGTCTATCAAGACAAGCCGATGATCATGCTGGCCACTTCACCAGGGCCAAGCGGCGCGCAAAGCGTCCTTGCTGCTGCCGAAGGCTCAGCGCCATTCTTTGCCGCCGATGTCAAAGGCGCATTGTCGTTGCCTAACTTCTTTGATAACTTTGATGTGGAAAAAGGGGAAGTGACGGATGAAACGTTTAATCAGCAATTGAATGAGATTATCAGTAAGCTGTAAGCTTTGGACGATTGATAGGCAATAGAAAAACACTCAACTTGGTTGGGTGTTTTTTATTGTCTAAACCAATGAAAAACAGGTAAAAGTTAATATAATACTTTGTGGACTATTGTGCTATCTTAAAAGCTAGAAATCATTATTAAAAATTGTTAGCAAAAGGAATTTAAATGTGGATGAAGAGCCTAAAAAAGAGCAAAAATTACTATCGATGTTAGAAATGAGTGAAATGTTCGATAGAGTTCTGAGTCAAATGCACCCGATATCTCATAATTTCGAAAGATTAAATAGTATACAGGGGATATCAAGCCAGTATGAGCATTTTAATCCAGCTGCAAGTTTTGCAGATATTGCAAGCAAAAATTTTGAACAACAAAATTTGGCTTTTGCTAATGTTATAGCTTCAAGTGTCTCAGCAACTCTTGCGCAGCCCCAGATGCGAGAATCTATTGCTTTGCAAGATAGCTTCCGTAAAATCGCAGAAAGTCTGAGTGTGAACAACAATGTCATGCTCGCGGCAGAAAGTGCTATACAAAAGATGGATAGAAATAATGTATATAAAGATACTATGGCATCATTCAGTCAATTCAGAAAGTCTTTAAAGCCATTGAGAGATTCCCTCAATACAGCTGGGAATGCGTTTGATAGAAGTGAGTTTGCTAATCTTGTGAGAGAGCTGCAAACATCTAGAATTATTCCTGAATCAACCATGTCAGAATACGTTAGTATCATTAAGCAGGTTGAGTCACTACACAATCTTGAGTCATTCAAAGCAATAACTAGGCTAAAGAACTTCCCAAATGACAAAACATGGACACAAAACTACGATAAAGGATATGAAGTAACAGAAGATTTTTTAGCTGAAGTTAAAACGATAGATGCAAGGATAAGCGATGAAATATCTTCTGTAGATGACTTTAATGAACTATCTGAAAGTAGTAAAAATTCTTTAGAGAAATTAAATTTAAGCTACTATCAGATATTTATAATATATTATATATATTGCATAACTATTCTAAGAGAGCAAATTAGTAACAGCTTAAAATATTCTGATATGGAGTTTAAGTTCGTTGGATGGTCTAGTAAGATTCTAGTTGGTGTATGCTTTATTGGTTTTCAGCCAGATTTTAATAGTATCTGTAATTCAATAGTGGCTACAATATTATTAGACAATATTAAGCAAGATGGGAAAAAGTAAAAACTTCTAGGATAAGACTATTCATAGTATATCTTTGATAATAAAAATTTTGGAAGAAGCAGCACCCCAAAAGGAGTGCTGCTTTTTTATCAATACTGATTGTTTTAAAACCTAACCCTGCACATTCACCACATAACGTCCCACAGCCTTACCATCAATAAAGCGCTCTAGGTATTCAGGCGTTTGCTCAAGGGTGATTTCTTCTGCGTATTGCTCCAGATTGGGTAGTTTCATGTCGGTTGCTACGCGCTGCCAAATCGCTTTTTTGTCCTCAAGTGGGATAAATACCGAGTCGATACCCAGTAGCGATACCGCACGCGTGATAAACGGCAATACGGTCATCGAAAATGACGCTGATGCTGCAAGGCCACAGGTCGTCACTGCACCACCTGGTTTGGTTTGCTTGAGTAGGTTGGCAAGATAGTCACCGCCGACGGTGTCGATGGCATTGGCCCATAGCGGACGGCCAACAGGGCGATTGCCGACTTCATTGATGGTGTCACGATGGCGCACTTCGGTGGCGCCCAACTCTTTCAAGTGTTCGCTTTGCTCAGGCTTACCAGAGAAGGCGATAGACTCGTAGCCCAGCTGCGAGAGGATAGCGATACTGATAGTGCCCACACCGCCTGTCGCGCCTGATACGGCAACGGGGCCATCGCTTGGCTTTGCGCCCATTTTTTCCAGCTTTTGGATGCTTAGCGCCGCCGTTAGGCCGCCTGTACCATAGATCATCGCTTCTTTTAGGCTCAGCGCTTCAGGGCAAGGCAATGCCCAGTCGGCAGGGATGGCAATCATTTGCCCGAGTCCGCCTGCGGTGTTCATACCTAAATCATAGCCGAATACCACGACTTCTTGACCTTCGCTAAAAGTGCCAGACTTGTCGCTGACCACCACGCCTGCCGCGTCAATACCAGGGGTGTGCGGATAGTTTTTGGTGATGCTCTTATTGCCTGAGGCCGACATGGCATCTTTATAGTTGAGCGAGGAGTAATGTACTTCGATCAATAGATCATTGTCAGGCAGGTCGCTGAGGTTGCGCTGTTGAATGCTTTTTTCGAAATTACCGTCGCTGGTTTCTTCGACCACTAAGGCTTTAAAGGTTTTATTATCAGAGTTTGTTTGATTGGACATAATATTATTCCTCTTTTGGTAAATAAACTTTACGGCGATACATTAAGGCTTAATGAGTATCTTACCTTTTTTGTCTGATTGTACCTCATCAGAAACCGCTTTCTGGATATCGTTTAAATCGTAAACACCGCCAGTCGGTAGTTTTAGGGTGCCATTAGCAGCATTTTCGATTAGCTCACCAGTTAAGCGCTGCATATCGTCTTTACTGATGGTTTGCATCATATCACTCGCCCAAAAGCCTTTAACTTGCGCCAAATTAAAAATCAGATTGCTAGGATTAAGCATCAGCGGTTTACCTGACATTGCGCCGAGTGACGCCATGACGCCATGTTTACCCAGCATTGATACTAGCTCGCCGCCTGGCTGACCACCAACGGCATCGACTGCGCCGCTGATTTGAGCATCGCCAATGATTTTTTTGACTTGCTCTTTCCAGTCGTCGTTATCAGTCACGACGTTGTTGTCAGTGATACCTAAATCGATCAGCTCTTGCTCAGATTTTTTGCTGCGTACTAGATTAATGGTATTGATATTACGCTCGGGAGCGAGCATTGCCATCGATTCACCGACCGCACCGTTAGCGGCGTTTTGGATGATCCATTGACCCGGCTTGATGTTTAAAAACTCAATGAGCAGCAGCGCACTCATTGGCATGGCGATTAATTGAGCGGCCATCTCATCATCGATAGCATCTGGTATCGGGATGATGCTTTGAACTGGCGCGATAAAGTACTCCGCCCACGTGCCTTGTACGCCTGAGACTACGACGCGTTGACCTTTTTCAAAGTCTGTGACCTCACTGCCTAAAGCATCAATAGTCCCTACCGCCTCACTACCGCCTGTCGCAGGCAGTTTAGGTTTATTACCGTACTCGCCTTTGATGGTAACAAGGTCGTGATTATGAATGGAAGATAAGACAGTCTTGATACGGACTTCGTTGTCTTTGGGCTCTGGAGTCGGGCTGTCACTCACGCTAAGCACGTCAGATGGTTTGCCAAATTCGTTATAAGTTGCAGTGCGCATAGAAGTATCCTTTTTATTATTTATCAGTTTGAGCCCTTAAAGAGATTATTGAGTACTCAAAGAAATTAAGTTTAGCAATTTGCTTTTTATAAACGATAACAACTCAGACTAAGCGTTCTCAACTTGATTTTGGTTACTTAACGTTGTGGCTGACTTAGAATTGTAAAGGAGTCGAGATTAAGCATAAGGCTTTCTTAACGAGTGCTACTTTTGCACCAGAATTAACATTCTGTATAAAAAAACAGCGCTTCTATCATAAGAAGCACTGTTTTGAGTGAGCTGTTAAAGGACTTTAGATCAGGTAATTTACGCGTAGTAAATTCTTATGGTTTTAATAGCCCTTATGGCTTTAACAGCACCTTACCGTTTTTGCCTGACTGCAATTTGCCATCGACCGCTTTTTTGATATCTGCCAAATCAAACACAGCCTCCACAGGCAGATGGAGCTTGCCACTGGTCGCGCGTTCGATTAGCTCATCGATTAAGCGCTGTTTATTATCCACGCTCATCTCTTGGCTGATTTTACTGCCCCAAAATCCTTTTACGATGGCTTGTTTAAAGATAAGATGCGTCGGATTGAGCGTCATGGGCTGGCCTGACATGATGCCAAAGGACGCCAAGGTGCCACCATGACCGAGCAGTGATAGTAGCTCGCCGCCATCTTCACCGCCGACTGAATCGACCGCTGCGCTGATTTTATCCTCGCCAAGGATGGCTTTGACTTGCTCTTTCCAGTCCTCATTATCAGTGCTGACGTTATTTTCTGCGCCGATTGCTTCTAGCTCTTTTATGGCATCGCTGCTACGGACCACATTGATAGTGTTGACGCCGCGCGCCGCTGCTAGCATCGCAAGCGATTTACCGACTGCGCCGTTCGCCGCGTTATGGATAATCCATTGTCCGCTCTTGGCTTCTAAGAACTCAAGCAGCATAAGCGCGCTAAGCGGCATAGCGATCAGCTGCGCAGCCATCTCATCATCCAAGCTCTCAGGGATGGCAAACACCATATCCTCATCAGCGACGAAGTACTCCGCCCAAGTCGCTTGCACGCTGGCCGCCGCCACGCGCTGACCGACTTTGAGATTTTTAACCTCGCTACCCACAGCATCGACTACGCCGACCGCCTCGGAACCTGCGATAGCAGGCATCTCTGGCTTAAAGCCATACTGACCGCGAATGGTTAACAGATCATGGTTGTGGATAGAGGCGAGCACGGTTTTTACACGCACCTCGGTGGGCTTAGGTTCTGGGATAGGACTATCGCCTAGGCTCAATACTTCGGTTGGTTTGCCAAATTCGTTATAAGTTGCGCTACGCATAATATATTCCTTTTTATCATTTATAAGGGTTTATAAGTATTGTTAGAGTGGGGCGTGTCTTCAATTCACTCGATAGTCATCTAAATGGGCTAAAAATGGCTAAATCTTGCCAAACATCGTCAAATAGCTGGTTAATATCCCGATATTGTCTACGCTATTTTTCTTGTTTGACGACAATTTATCACATTTTTATCGCCATTTTTGAAATGAAGACACGCCCTAATAGAATTTTAAAAAGTTAAACCTCAACCACTACTTTTCCGACAGTATGATTGGTCTCCACTTGACGATGAGCGTCGTGCAGCTTTGCAAAGGCAAAAGTCTTAAACATGTGCGGTACCTCGTCAGCTTTTGGTGTCGGCTTGTCAATCTCGCTTAAGATTAGGTTATCAATACCACCTGCTTTATGGAGTAAATAGGCTTGCATAGGATGCTCCTTTTTATTGACTTAAATAGTATTTATTAAGAAAACAATTTAGAACTACCTTAACAAGGGGTTTGGATCACTGACAAGGCAACTTTGGTTACCTGATGTTGTGAGTGGTTTTAGCTATGAATTTTTTGAAAAATTACAAGGATTCATTATCAATACTCGCTTCATGGTCAAGGCTATTCGTTTCAGGGTTACTCATCTTAGGATCGATTACCTTAAACTTCTCATCAACCATATTAGTCAGTAAAGGCTCACCGTCATCATTAACCCGGAATAAGCCATATTCAGCCGCCTCAAAAGCCTCGGCATGACCTTCTTGAAAGAAAAAAGCGTTGGTCGCCAGTTTGAGTACGCCATTACGGAGACGATAATAAATCGCCCTCTCATTTGTGCTTAAGTTGTCAGGTTTACTCTCTGCCAAGTGCTCAAACTGTCCGACATTATTATTATCCAAAGCGACGATGACATAGCCTTCCTCATGAGTAGGATAGCTGCCCGAATCTGTATTTAAGGCGGCAAATACCTCATTCTCTAGCGCATAACGTAGCGTCATATAGTCGCCCTGCATAAAGCCGCGTGGATCAACGGGCGCAAGCTCAAGCAGTACGGTATCACCAGTGGCTAAATGGGTCTCGTATTTGGCGACATTGAGAGTCATTACTACTAAGATAACGATTAAGCCAAACAGCGCAATAGTAATTCTAACCGCTCGTTTTTCAAGCCAGCCAATCGAGCTAAGCAGGGATGAGTTTTGAGCCATAGTCTTATTATTCATGACAAGCGCTCCTTATCAGTACTCGTTGCTAATGCCGCATTACTGGCAAAGTAACGTTTGATCAGTAGCCAGCGCATCAGCAATAAGCCAACTCCGATAATAAGCATAGAAGCGGCTTTGAGTAATAATGACGTATCGAGCTGATAGTAATACCAAAATATATAGCTGACTAAGGCGATAATACCAAGCGCTAATAGCACTCGCTGACTATTGGCAAACGCTATGACAATAATAAGGCTAGTGGCGAGCAACCCTGAAACGTAAATCGATACCACTCCAAGCACGGTGGTAGCCCCGACTATAATCAGTCCCGTTGCTGAGAGCAGTTGGA
Organism: Psychrobacter sp. Ps3; assembly: GCF_022129275.1. Lineage (NCBI taxonomy): Bacteria > Pseudomonadati > Pseudomonadota > Gammaproteobacteria > Moraxellales > Moraxellaceae > Psychrobacter > Psychrobacter sp. Ps3. Next base: position 7,852 of record NZ_JADQAL010000012.1, on the reverse strand, counting down.
TACGGTAGCGCTTCAAGATTAAGTAAGCGGCACATAAGCTAGCAAGGGCCAATAATCCTTGCGCTAAATAGTAGTTATAACGAAAAGGGTTACCGTCATTATCGAAGCTGACATCATATTCAGCAACGATAAAATAGACCGAAACGCCAAGTAACACAAGGGCGCTTGCATAGCCAAACGCGCTAATAATAGATTGTGCATAGACTTGATGTGGACGAGGAACGCGCCGTAATAGCGGATAGCGTTGCAATTGCGTCACGATAGTCAATAGCGCTAATACGCCTAAACTTAGCTCAGGGAACTGATAATAATTGAACAAATAGACCATAAGCCCAAGCACGAGGCTAGCACCTAGCAGTCGATACACCACATTGGGCATGATAAAAGTCAAATAGCTTTGAATAATCAAAAATAGCCAGACTGATAAGGGGCGCTCTACGGCATAAAAGAACAATCCAGCGGCGACATACAACTGTCCTGTGATACTGATAGCAAAGGCTGAATATTCAACGAATAGATTGCGATGTTTGCTTGCGGTCTTAAAGAGCCAAAAGGCAAGAGCGCTTAAAGCTAGACCTACTATAATAAGGCCTATAGCGCTTTTTAACACATTACTTTGAGCCAAAAATAAAGTCAAAAAACCTGTAAAAAACAAACTGGCTAACAAGCCACCGAAACCAATAAAAAGTTGCAGATACCAAGGGGTATGTTTCTGTGAGTCGTCATCTAAATGGTCGTTATATACGCTAAAATCCTTAGCGATTAGACCGATATTTTGTAGTGATGCCAGCGCTTGTTGGTCGTTGTTATTCATGATCGGCTCCTTTTTTACTCAAAGGAGTATTCACCGCTTGTAAGATTTTAAGGTCTTCAGAAGGAGAGTTATCTGATTTTATAACTTCAAATAACCACATGATAGCATAAGTAACCATGCCAATCAGTAGAAGGGTTAAGACAAGTAGGCTGCCTGCATCAAAGTCATTAGGTAGTATTTTAACTGCCCAAGACATCACTACAATAATGAGAGAAAAGCAAAGGTAGGTCAGCATCAGTAGATCACTGCGCTGTCGATAAAAACGCCAATACATAAAGGCGCACCAGCCCGCCCAAAGCGATAAAGACAGGAGCGTCGCCAACACACTATCCACATCAAAAACAGTAATAATAGCGAGGAAAGTGATAGCGATAGTGCTGATTAAACCGACAAGATAAGTACTCCAGTGCAAACCTGCTTGAGCTTGCAATAGTATATCGTCGTAAGTCGTTTTGGAGCTTGAAAGGTTAGGACTAGCAATAGAAGTATCTGAACCAACAATCTCGCTATTAACTTGGCTAGCCATCGCACGTTTTTGACCCAAAAAGATAAGCCAAAGATTTAGGGCAACCAGATTGATCAGTGCCAATATCGCCACTCTTATAACATCTTGATAGCTACTATCAACGAACGATAGATCTACCACCTCCAAATAAAGCAATAGAAAAGTATTAAGCAGCCCAAGCCACAATAGCCACAGTGCCGGAAAGCGGGCAATAATGACCCAAGGGGTAATCAATACTGCCCAAGCAAAAAACAGCTGCCAAGTATCCGCGCCGGTCTGATATACCTGCCCAAATAGCGCCAGCAAACTACCCGTAATGATACTAGCGACCAGCAATAATAGCTGGCGAATAAAATGAAACCTGCGCCGAAAAGAGAGAGCCACGTAGAGCGCAATAGTGATAACCAGAGCGCCCTCGACCAAAGCGAATTTGCCTAGCTTACCCAAATTTTGCCAGTTATAAGCAATAAAAAACACCAGTGATAATACCAATGCCAGCGCACCGATAATCAGCAAGGCTTTATCAAAGAAGCTAAGCCATGTGCTTTTGCTGGGATAGACTTCTAGGTGTTTGGTAGCAGCCTCTGCATGCTTGAGAGGAAGTTTGTGTTGTTCAATGAGTTGTTCGATAGCACGTCGCGTTTGACTCATAGCGCCCTCTGTTTAACAGAATATTTAGCTTATCTTAGCGGTTTTTTTTAGGCGGCATTTATAGAGTTGAGTAAACAGAGGTAGGCGGTTGCAGCTAAAGGGTTTGAGAGTTTTAAGAGTAAACTAATAAAACTCAATACGGCTCAGTACATGCTCTTGGATAAAATATGCGCAGATATACGCACTTGGCCATGCAAAAACAAAGGCCAACCCCCATGAGCTAAGTAGGTCAGCGAAGAAATGATCACTATAGCCTGCTTTGACCAGTATCAGCGCCGCTGAAATAATAAGCGACATCATCATGGCCATTAGTCCAGTAAATACTAGGCGATATAGTTTGCGGCTCATACGTATTCTTAGTTTCGGTAGTGCCATAACGCATTTTTGTCCTAAAGGTTTTATAGGGAGCTATCATATAACCTATATATAACTAGGTAAATTGGTTATTATCAAACACCAAGTCCTTTAAATGTTAACGATATCGATAGCATAAATAAACCAGACCAATCAATAAGAATAGACTATGAAAAGTAACGATAAGGCTAGACCACAACGTACATTAGGCATCATCGGTGGCATGAGTTGGGAGAGTACCGAGAGCTATTATCGACTGATCAATGAAGGGGTCAAGGCTGAGTTAGGTGGCCTGCATTCAGCGGACCTGCTTATTCATAGCTTAGACTTTGCGCCGATTGGTGAGCTGCAAGCAAAAGGCGAGTGGGCACAGATGGGCGCGATATTAGCGAGTAGCGGCAAACGTCTGCAAGCGGCTGGCGCGCAAGGCTTGCTTATTGCGACTAATACCATGCACAAGGTAGCTGATGAGGTACAGGAGGCCACAGGCTTACCGATTATTCATATTGCCGATGCCACCGCGAGAGCGATTAAAGCGCAGGGCCTGACTAAGATAGGTTTGCTCGGTACGCAGTTTACCATGACCCAAGATTTCTATAAGCAGTGCCTGACAGATAGCGGTTTGCAAGTGGTGATACCTGAAGAAGACGCAAGGGTAGAGGTGCACCGAATTATCTATGAGGAGCTGTGCCAAGGGCAGTTATTGGATAGCTCAAGAGAATATTATCAAAGGGTCATTGAGCAGTTAGCTGATGCAGGCTGCGAGGGGGTGATTTTGGGCTGTACTGAGATTGGCATGCTGATTAAGCAAGCGGACAGCCCCATCCCTGTGTTTGATACCACCGCTATCCATGCGCGAGCGGCGGTAAGGTTTTTATTGGATAAGGCAGTCGGCTAAATACTGCAAAGATAGCATAAAACCTGCTGCGACCGTTTAGCCTTTATCGTAAGTTGGTTAATGGCTACCATGAACCTTTTCATGCACTTTGATGATACGGCGCAGCGGTAACCGTCTCCATGGTGTCGTTGGCAAGGCAAATAGCAGCATGGTTTTGGCGATAGACCCTTTGGTAAGGTCACGCGATTTACTGGAGGGCGTACTCGTGTCGCTCAAGGTGCATCCTTTTATGCCACTTTGATTGGGCTTTGATGAGTGTCAGTTGGGTTTAATTGAGAATAGATGGTGAGCTTAGGGTTGTAGTTATAACCACTACTGCTATAAAACGCTCCTATTATAAATAACAATGCCTAAGCTATCTGGGCTAGAAAGGTAAACAAAAGCTAACGATAGTCTTGTATATGAACATAGAAGATAAGGTTTTGACTAGAAAGTTATAAATTAAAAAATCTAGGCACAAGTTTAGCGCTAAAATCAAAGTCAGATTTTGTTTCCACCTTAATTCTAAACAAGGATGCCTCCATGCTATTTAAACGCTTAGGCCTTGCCGCACTATTTAGTCTCTCTATCGTAGGCTGTACCACAGCGCCCAATACGCTTGCCGTTAACACTACCCAAAAAATCATTCAATATGAGCGCAATAAGTCTGATCTGGATGTCAAATCATTTACGCTAACTTCTGGCGACAAGTTAGTTTATGCCGAAAACGCCAACCTAACAGGCGAGCCCTTACTCCTTATTCACGGTTTTGGCGGCAATAAGGACAACTTCACCCGTATCGCTGACGAGTTAGAGGACTATCATCTGATCATTCCTGATCTGCTGGGTTTTGGCGAGTCGAGCAAACCTATGAGCGCAGACTACCGCTCACAGGCACAGGCCACGCGCTTACATGAGCTGTTGCAAGCTAAAGGATTAGCAAACAATATTCACATCGGCGGTAACTCGATGGGCGGCGCGATCAGTGTCGCTTATGCCGCAAAGTACCCAAAAGACGTCAAGAGTCTGTGGCTTGTCGATAGCGCAGGGTTTTGGTCAGCAGGCGTGCCAAAATCGCTTGAGGGCGCAACCCTTGAGAACAACCCATTGCTGATCAATAGCAAAGAAGACTTCTACAAGATGTACGATTTTGTCATGTATAAGCCGCCTTATTTGCCCAAGTCAGTCAAAGCGGTATTCGCGCAAGAGCGTATCAATAATAAGGAGTTGGACGCCAAAATCCTTGAGCAAATCGTCACTGATAATGTCGAGGAGCGTGCTCAAATCATCGCGGACTATAATATTCCAACGCTCGTGGTTTGGGGTGAGAAGGATCAAGTCATCAAACCTGAAACGGTCAATGTGATTAAAGACATCATCCCGCAAGCGCAAGTCATTATGATGGAAGATATCGGTCACGTACCGATGATAGAGGCAGTAGAGCAAACGGCGGAGGATTATAAAGGGTTTCGGGAGGGGATTAAATAGTAGCTATTCCCGCTTTACGCTACTATCTTAGCTGCCACTGTGGCGGTGACTAATAGGCAGTCGTGCTCCTGTTGCCTCGATATCCCGCCTACCTAAGTCCCCGCAACACAGTGTGCAGCCAAGTATATCCGCTGCAATCGGGGCTAAACCGCTCTCCAAGTTCACCTAAAATTGCAGTGCAATTTTTTAACGGTGCTCAGGGCTAAACTGCTTCCCATGTCCACTTTTAGTGCTTTTGATGGAGTTCACTACAAAACCGTAGTCAATATGTTTGACTACGGTTTTGTAGTTGAGTGTTCCAAACCGATATAATTAAACCTATAAACTTGAAAGAATTTAGAATCTCATGAACAAAATAACTCAAATCACTCGACGTCATATATTCGATGCTATGCAGGTAGAAGGTATTGATTGGGCTGGAAGATTAGATGAAACCGCGTTTTTGTCTAGACTATATGATTTAGAAGATATTCCGTCAACTGACAGCGAAACTCAATTTCACTGACCTCATTTAAGGCTAGCCTCTGACCCTTTTTGACTTGCGAAACAGCTTGTATAAGTGAGACGGTATGACGAATAAAGGGGTACATGGTCTGCTCTCAAAGCTTAAGGTAAAGGAGGATAAGGTAGTCAGAGACTTATCGTAGAGTATTTTAGTCATTAGCCATCGGCGGCCAACGATGATCCTTATTGGACGCTATCCACTCTTGCACCCATGGCTCAGGTGACATGACTAAATTAGGCTCACCTAACGCCTTTAACACTTTGGCGGTTTCAATGACTTTGCCGCCTTTGGTGACGCCCGTGCGTAATAGCACCGAGGAACAAGGTTTGCCTTTAACCCACATCGAATGCTCAAGATAGAGCCAGCGCTCATCTATACCGACGAGCTGCGTCTTGATGGTCACTTTATCAAACAGGCGGATACGCTTACGGTATTGAATGGTGCTGCCTGCCACTACCATACCCCAACGGTTTTTTAGCAGCTGCTTGGCAAGCCCCGTGCGAATGATAAAATCTGTACGGCCAATATCATAGACGGTCAATACACGGCCATTATTCATCTCAAACATCGGATCGATATCGGTAATACTACAGCGTACAGTGACTTCGCTGACCTGTTCAAACGCTAACGGTTGAGATTTTTTATTAGTGATAAACGCATCAACGATCGACTTAGTGTAACGCAAGTAAGGATACATAATAGAGTCTCAAAAGTTTAAGGGTAGGCTCGTGATGCGCTTATTTTGACTTGACGGTAGCGTCCACACCGATGGAGTGAAAGTAGGCGCTGACGGTTTCGGGTAGCCAATTGATATCGAATCTGGATTTTTTATCACGGCCCTGAGCTTGTTTGCTATCCGAGCGATAGCGAATGTAGCCGACGTGCCCGCCGTGCTTGGTATCGATAATAGTGACGCAGTCGGAGACATCGTTCGCGGTGGCGGTAAAGCCCAAAAACGGATCGTCTTTGGCGCTAATCAACAATAAGGGTTTTTTGACATCTCGCAAGTAGGGCAGGGCTGAGGCGCTATGATAGTAGTCGTTGTTAGAGCGGTAGCCATGACGCGGCGCGGTAAAGATATCGTCAAAGTCGCTGATACGATTGACCGCTTTGATAGAGTCGATCTCCTCTTTGCTGATGTCGTTGGCAAGGGCTTTTTTAATAATCGGATTAAGCAAATAAGGCGTATAAATGCGATGACTCAAAAAGCTGTGCATACTCAGCGCCGCTGATGACATATCGACAGGGGCGGAGATCACAGCCGCGCCTTTACAGAGCGCTTTCTCGCCGTATTCGCCCATGTATTTGGCTAAGGCATTACCACCCAGTGAGATGCCGACCGCATACATATTGGCGTATTTTTCGCTTAGGTTTTGCAGCATGTAGTGCACTTCGCCCGTATCACCCGCGTTATAAAACACCCGTCCACTAGCTGGAATACCACCACAACTACGAAAGTGGGCGACCACAAAGTGCCACCCTTGCGCGTGCATCTGATAAGCCAAAGCGCGGGCATAATGGCTATCGCTACTGCCTTCCATACCGTGGAACAAAACGATTAATGGCGTTTGTTCAAGTTCACCATTTTCTAAGTTTTCTGAATGTTCTATAGGATGCGCATCATAGAAATCATAGGCAATATCACTCTCGTCCAAGGAATCTTTACGCACCACTCGTCTGTACTCGGGTGCTTTTGGCGCAAAAAACTTTGGCAGGATGCTTTGCAAGTGCGGATTAGTCAGCCAAAAAGGCGGTTTAAATGCGTTATAGGTAAAGGTCGTCATAGTAGGGTTTCTAAAGTTGTAAAATAAAAGTATAAATAGAAAATATGAGTATGATTTAAATAGCTAGTTTCACGTGAAACAAAGCAGTTTTATAAGACTGAGTCTATACATTGTTAATTTAACGAACTTATTATCATACTAAGCTCGCAGCAAGCTTCCAATAGATTTTGGTGAACGGCTCAGTGAACAGATGATTACTGTATTATTTAATTAAGCTCAGTTTACTTCTTTAGAACATACTAATCTGTGGGCTCTATCACTTTACCTGCCATCGCTAGTTCAGTTTTTAAGGCTTCAATATCGGCCTCTGCGATAGTTACAGTCAAAGTGACTTGTTTGCTATAGGCGACATCTTCGATAGTGCCCTCTAAGCTCTCAACCACATAACGACACTGAGCTTCAGTCGCGAAGTCCGCTAGTATTTGCACTTGCGTCATCGGCACGAAAGGTTGCAATATCATCTGATCGACTGCTGCTTGTGCAGAGCCTGCATAGGCACGAGTGAGACCGCCTGCGCCAAGCTTAATACCGCCAAAGTAGCGTACCACGATAATGATAATATTGCCGATAGATTTATGCTGCAGCACGCCTAGTATTGGTCGCCCTGCGGTACCACTCGGCTCGCCATCATCATCGAAACCTGCGCTCGTAGTATTATCAGGGTCGCCAATGATATAGGCCCAGCACCAATGCCGAGCATCAGGGTGCTTTTCTTGTAGATGTTCCACATGAAACATCGCTTGCTCACGTGAATTTACAGGATAGGCATAAGCAATAAACTCGGATTTTTTAATCTCAAGCCGTGCGGTCACGGGGTTGCAAACAGTTAAATAAAATATATACAAACCTACCTATTTATTACTATAATAGATAG
>NZ_JADQAL010000074.1:0-1163 GCF_022129275.1 Psychrobacter sp. Ps3 | reverse complement strand
GATTAACTAGTAGCGATCAGCAGTGCGCATTTGTGAATGTTCAACACGCCCTAATAAAGTGAAGGGTAAAAGATTTAATATCTGGTTCATTATTGACTACTATCGATGAACCGTTTACTCATTACCGAAATAAAGCCGCTGCGCTACCCGAAAAGTATTACAGTGCGCCTCAACGACATCCTCAATATCCTCTGAATAGCCGCCGCCCATTACAATAGCGACTGGAATATCAGCGTCTTTGGCTTGCTGCAATACGTACTCATCACGCGCTTTACAGCCGGCTTGGGTGAGCGCTAGCTTGCCTAATTTATCAGTCGCTAGTACATCGACCGCCGATTGATAAAAAATCATATCGGGGGCGACCTCGTCTAGTAAGCGCGGCAAAGTGTCTTTTAATACGCGCAAGTACTCTTCATCGCCAGTATCGTTATCAAGCTCAATATCTAAGTCAGAGATTTGCTTACGAAAAGGATAATTCCTGGCGCCGTGCATGCTAAAGATAAACACTCTAGGCTCATCAGCCATAATACTGGCATTGCCATTGCCTTGATGCACATCCAAATCGACAACCAGTATTTTGCTCGCCTGTCCGCGGTTTAGCAGTAAGTTGCTGGCGATACAGACATCATTAAATACACAAAAACCCTCACCATGACCGGCAAAAGCGTGATGGGTGCCGCCGGCGACATTCATCGCCACCCCATACTGCTGAGCGTATAGCGCGCACTCATAAGTGGCATGTGCGATATGCCGACCGCGGTCGACTAAAGCCTCAGTCATCTCAAAACCGATAGGTCGCGCCTCTTTGCGGGTTAAGGTTTGAGTCTTGAGCTTATACCAATACTCTTCCGTATGCGTCGTTAAGATCTCCGCTTCTGTCAGCGGTTTTGGCGCAAAAAAGTTATCGAGAGTAATGGTGCCTTCACGCAATAAGCGCTCAGGAATCATAGTGTATTTTTGCATAGGGAAGCGGTGTTTTTCAGGTACGACATAACGAAACACTTCAGAATAAGCTATTTTCAACATAGTACTATCTTTTAGAACGGTGGTTTTAAAGCGGAGAATTTAAAATGGTGATCTTACAACAATAGTCTTAAAGCGATGATTTCTTAGATTAACACACCAAGTGCAACGCTAATTAATATTATAGAACGCCTGCATAG
>NZ_JADQAL010000073.1:0-1169 GCF_022129275.1 Psychrobacter sp. Ps3 | reverse complement strand
CGATTCATAATATTATTGGGATCAAAGACTTTTTTGACTTCGCGTAGATAATCAATCTCAGTATCACTGCGACTATAGTTGAGATAAGGCTTCTTAGTCATACCCACGCCATGCTCTGCTGATACCGAGCCGCCATATTTTTCTACGGTTTCAAACACATATTTATTGACGATTTGACACTCATCAAAGAAATCGTCCTTGCTCATATTCTCAGGCTTTAAGATATTAAGATGTAAGTTGCCATCACCGATATGGCCAAACCAGCACACTTCAAAGTCAGGATAATTGCTGCTGACGATCGCATCGATCTCTTCGATAAACTCAGGCACGTAGCTGATCAACACCGAAACGTCGTTCTTATAAGGGGTGAATACTGAGATGGTCTCAGAGATATACTCGCGTAGCTTCCATAGCTCTGCCGCTTGCGCCAGGCTCTGACTCATGACCCCATCGACGACCCAGCCCTCATTCATACAGTCTTCAAAGATCGCCATCGCCTTATCCATAATGGGCTCATAAGGTGCTTCGAACTCAAGTAGCGTATAAAACTTAGTGCGCGATTCAAATGGCTCTTGTACTTGACCGTGCGCCATCAGCTTATCGATAGCGGTATCATCAAAGAACTCAAAGGCGGTTAGATCAATCTTCGCTTGAAAGGCAGAGAGTACGTTCATAACGTCATTGAAGCTATCCATACCCAGCACCATGACGTTCAAGTCTTGAGGTAAGCGATCCAGTTTAATCTGCGCCTGAGTGACTAGACCCAACGTGCCCTCAGAACCAATAAAGAGTTGACGCAAGTCATAACCGGTGGCGTTTTTGATCATTCCGCGATTGAGGTGCAAGATATCGCCTTTGCCTGTCACTACCGTTAAGCCCATAATCCATTGACGGGTCATACCGTAGCGGATCACCTTGATACCGCCGGCATTGGTGCCGATATTACCGCCCATTTGGCTCGAGCCTGCCGAAGCAAAGTCAACGGGGTAGTACAAGTCTTTGGATTCAGCGAACTGCTGGAGCTGCTCGGTGACCACACCCGCTTCGATCTCAACCATACGATCAGCGGGATAAAAAGTGCCAATCTGATTCATCTTATCCATGCTGACGACGATCTCGCCATTCGCGGCTACTGCGCCCGCCGAGAGACCAGTACGACCACCGCTTGG
>NZ_JADQAL010000072.1:0-1199 GCF_022129275.1 Psychrobacter sp. Ps3 | reverse complement strand
GGTAATCCTCCCAACCATAAGACACCTAATAAATAGAATTAAGCTGCCTGATTGAGTTTCTGTATTGGCGTAAAACCGCCATTACCCATATTGGGTCGTTCATGATTATAGTGGTATAACCAGTTTTCTGCTTGTGCACGTACCTGCTCTAGAGTATCAAACAGCTCCTGATTTAACCAATCATATCTCATCGTTCTGTTAAAGCGCTCTACATAAGCATTTTGCTGTGGATTGCCAGGTTCAATATAACTGATAGTGATGCCTTGCTGCTCAGCCCATTCTTTGAGCGCATTACTGATATATTCAGGGCCGTTGTCACATCTTATCTGGACAGGCTTACCTCGATACTCAATGAGCTGATTGAGACTGCGTATGACCCTCCCAGCTGGTAGTGAGAAGTCAACCTCAATGGTAAGCGCTTCACGGTTGTAATCATCAATCACATTAAACAGTCTAAAGGCACGCCCATCTGTTAAGCCGTCATGCATAAAATCCATACTCCAGCTTTGATTGATCTTGTCAGGTACAGCCAGTGGTATTGGTTTAGCACGCTTGATGCGGCGCTTGGGTTTGATTCTAAGGTTTAATTCAAGCTCGCAGTAGATACGATATACACGCTTATGGTTGTATGGCAGTCCCATGACATTACGCAGGGTTAAAAAGCATAAGCCAAAGCCCCAGTTCTTATTCTCATCGGTTAGTTTGATAAGTAAGTCAGCTATCTGCTTATTCTCATCCGTTGCCACGGACTTGTGATAGTAGCAGGTCACACTGATATTAAAGATACGACAAGCGAGGCGTATGCTAATATTACGCGCTTCAATATAGTGACAAACGAGCTGTCTGCGCCTTTGTGGCGCTACCACTTTTTTGTCATGGCATCCTGTAGTATGTCGGACTTAAGGCATTCATCTGCGTACATCTTCTTAAGACGGGCGTTTTCAGTCTCAAGTGCTTTAAGACGAGCAATCAAAGAGGCGTCCATGCCACCATACTTTGAGCGCCAATTGTAGAAGGTGCTTTGGCTGATGTTATGCTCACGGCATAGCTCAGTGATAGGAACGCCTTGTTCGGCTTGTTTTAAGATGTTAACAATCTGGTTGTCGCTAAAGCGGGTCTTTTTCATAGGATTCTCCTGCTGGTATATTTTAGCAGTTATTCTCTATTTTTAAGTGTTCTTATTTATCGGGGGGATTACC